>CATPBO010000060.1 GCA_955652835.1 Candidatus Dormiibacterota bacterium | reverse complement strand
TCGTCGCGCAGCTCAACCATGTGGCGCCACCACAGGTCCCGGATCGCTCGCTTCAACGCAACGCCGTACGGGCCGTAGTCGTAAAAGCCCGACAGACCGCCGTAGATCTCGGTGGAGGGGTAGATGAAGCCGCGTCGCTTGGTGAGGGCAACCACCTTCTCCATCAGTTGGTCGCGGGCGATTGTCAAAGCCCCATCCCCCCACCGGCGCTGCGCGCCACCTCCCCGGCAAGCGGGGAGGTAACTTTCCTCACCCTTCTTTCAGGACGGAGATGAAGTTGCCCGCCGGATCCTTGAACCACGCTATGTCCGGGCCTTGACCTGCGGAAATGCCCCGAGCAACACCTTTCTTGTCGGTCATGTTTTCGTAGTGCTCGAACTTGACGCCTTTACCGGCCAATTCGTCGACCGCCTGGTCGATATCGTCCACCCGAAAATTGAGGATGGTGTAGGTCGCAGGAACGTGGTCTTCCTTGGAGTAAATGAAGATGCCGTTTCCTCCGGCAATCTTGAGCACCAGCCCTTGCCCGGGGCCGTTGTCTTCAACCTCAAGCCCAAGCGTCTGCCCGTAAAACTTCTTTGCCGCCGCGAGGTCGTTGACCGCAAAACCGCTGAACGCCTCGGAACCTTTGAGCATGTCTAATTCCTCCTCATTTGGTGCAGGAACTGTAGCGATTTCAGGCGCCGGTCCAGGTGGTGCTCCAGCTGCACCGTCAGCACGCCTTCGATCGAGGACATCAAAGCCCCGTCGAGCTTGAGGCGCCGGTAGGTCTCCAGGTCGCCTGCGGCCATCAGGCGCAGAACCTTGATCGCCGCCAGCGGCACCAGCGACATCGACGGCAGCGCGCACTGGTCGCACAGGAACCCACCCGCCTCCGCACTGAACGCCGCCGGCCTGGCCGCCAGAGGGCGGTCGCACGTCGAGCACACCGTCAGCTGCGGCGCGTAGCCCAGAAGATCGAGCGCCGCCATCAGGAAATAGGCGGACGCGCGGCGTGGATCCGTCTCGCGTGCCAGCTCGTCCAGCGCCATCACCGCCAGCTCGTACACACCGTCGACGGGGTGACGGTCCTCGCACACTCGCTCAGCGAGCTCCGCGATCAAAGCGGCGTGCGATATCACCTCCACATCGCCCGCGATCCGCAGGCCCGGCACTCGCTGAACCTGCGCCACGACGTCCAGGTTGCCACGGCCCTTGGCCAGCAGCACATCGACGTGCCCGTACAGCTCGAGCGACGGGCCAAGCTTCGATTCCGGACGCCGCACCCCTTTTGCGATCGCCCCCACCTTGCCGTGCGTGCGGGTCAGCAGCGTGAAGATGCGGTCGGCTTCGCCGTAGTCGAGCTTGCGCAGCACGACCGCGCGGTCACGGTAAGTGGCCAGTCTCTTTCTCCATCGCCGGCTTGTCTTCAGGTTGGTTGGACTGCGAGGGATGCGCCATGCCGGATGCGGCGAGGGCATCGCTCGGCCACGGCTGATCGGCCGAAAGCCGGATGCTCACGATGCGCCGGCCCTTCACCTTCTCGACCGTCCATCGCGCACGCCCGGCCTTGAAGGAATCGCCTACCACGGCGATCTTGCCGAGCACGGAATGCACGTACCCGCCGACCGAGTCGTAGTCGCCGGACTCTTCGATGGCGAGGCCGAGTCGTGAGTTGAGCTCCTCCAGCGGGAAGCCTGCGTCGACCCGCGCCTCGTGGTCGCTGAGGATGATGAGCTGGTCTTCCTCAGCCGAGTCGTATTCGTCGCGAATCTCGCCCACGATCTCCTCGAGCAGGTCCTCGAGGGTGACCAGCCCGGCGGTGCCGCCGTATTCGTCGACGACGATGACCATGTGGACCTTCTTGGTTCGCATATCGTGCAGCAGCTCGTCGACCTTCTTCTGCTCGGGAATGAACTCGATCGGCCGCAGGACCTTGTCCATGTCGAATTTTTGCGAGCTCGACAGCGTGTAGTAGAGCAGCAGGTCCTTGGTGTGGATGAGGCCGACAACGTGGTCGATGTCGCTGTCGTACACCGGCATCCTCGTGTGACGGTGCTCCTTGAAAAGCTTGACGACGTCAGACAGGCCGCCATGTCGCTCCACGGCCACGATGTCGGTACGCGGGATCATGATCTCCCGCACCAGCTTGTCGCCGATCTCGATGATGCCGTGGATCATCTGGTGCTCCTGCTCCTCGATCACGCCTTGCTCTTCCGAGACGTGGAGCAGGCTGATGAGCTCCTCTTCGGAGAGGTAGGGGGCGCGAGCAGCCCGGCCTCCGGTGAGGCCTCGGGAGATGATGGTCACCGCCCACAGGATCGGGCCCAACGCGCTCGCGAGCCGGTCGACCGGGCCGGCGGCGGCCAGCGCCACACGTTCGGCGTGCGTGATCGCGAGCGTCTTCGGAGTGACCTCGGCCGCGATCAGGAGAATCACCGAAAGCACGAAGGAATCCAGCAGCGTGAGCCACAGGCGCACTCCCTCGGGTATGCCCCAGCGCGTGAACAACGATTCGCTGAGCAGGGCAGTCGCCGTGGAGGCGACGATGAGGGCCAGCGTGTTGATGAACAGCACGGTCGATAGAAAGCGGTTGGGATCCGCTCGCAGGCGCTGCAGGATGCTCGCCGCGTGGCTCCCTTGCTCGGCGAGGAAGCGAACGCGCAGACGGCCGACGGACGTGAGCGCAGTCTCTGTTCCGCTGGCGAGCGCGGCAACGAAGAAGCACACGACCAGCACAACGACCTCGAAAACTTCCTGGCCAGTCATGACGAGCGGGCTATCTGAAGAGCTCGCTGACGCTCCGGTTTTCGTGCACCCGGATGATCGCTTCAGCGAGCAGCGGTGCGACCGACAGCACCTTGATTGGCGGCCCCAGCTTCTCGGGAGGGATGGGGATGGAGTCGGTCACGATGACCTCGTCGACCTGCGCGTTGCGAAGCCTCGCAACTGCGTCGCCCGTCAGGACCGGGTGCGTGGCCGCGATCAGGACCTTGCTCGCGCCGGCGGCGCGCAGCGACTGAGCCAGCTTGGAGATCGTCCCGCCGGTGGTGATGATGTCCTCGATCACGACGCAGTCGCGACCCTTCACCTCGCCCGAGACAGCGATCATCTCAACCTCGTCGTCGCCCGTCCTGCGCTTGTACCCGAACGCGATCGGGGCCTTGAGCTGGTTGGCGACCAGCTCGGCCCGCCGGCCGCCGCCTGCGTCGGGCGCCACGACCGTGAGGTTCTTGAGACCAAGGGTGAGCAGGTACTCGGAGATGATGTGATGGGGCGACAAGTGGTCGGTGGGGACGTCGAAAAATCCTTCAATGGCTTCGGCGTGCAGGTCGAGCAGGAGCAGCCGGTCGGCGCCGGCCAGCGTGATGAAGTTCGCGACCAGCTTCGCTGAGATCGGCTCGCGGGGCTGGGTCTTGCGCTCCTTGCGCGCGTATCCGTAGTAGGGAACAACGGCCGTGACGCGGCCGGCGGACGCCCGGCGCAGGGCGTCCAGGATGATGAACAGCTCCATCAGGTGCTCGTTCACGGGTGGGCAGGTGGGCTGGATCACGAAAACGTCGTGGCCCCGCATCGAATCTTCGATCTTGACGTTGATCTCGCCGTCGGGGAAGCGTCGAAGGCGGGTGTCGGTGAGAGGAACGTTGAGCTCATCCGAGATGCGCTGCGCCAAGCCGGGGTTCGCGGACCCCCCAAGCAGTTTGAGGGCGCCCCACGGAGAGGCCTCCTCCCCGGCAAACTCGACCGCAGTCGTCAATCTCCCGATCACTTGGGTTCGGTACCGGAATCCGAGCTCACGACTTTCCTCCGTATCACCCTAGCTGGAACTCCGACGGCTGTCGCGCCATCCGGCACGTCCTTGGTGACGACCGAACCGGCTCCTGTGCGGGAACCCTTGCCAAGTTTGACGGGAGCGACCAGCATCGTGTCGACACCGACGAAAGCGCCATCGCCGATCTTGGTTCGGTTCTTGTTCGTCCCGTCGAAGTTGGCCGTGATCGTGCCGGCGCCGATGTTGGCGTCCTCGCCAAGGTCGGTGTCGCCCAGGTAGGAGACGTGCGGGACCTTGCTGCCCCGCCCCACCTTCGTGCGAACGAGCTCGGCGAAGCTGCCGATGTGCACGTCATCGGCGATCTCGGTGCCCGGTCTCAGCTTGGCAAAGGGGCCGCAGTCAGACCGGTCCCCGATCCTCGCGTCCTCTATGTGGGCGTGCGGGCCGATGCGGCAGTCGGAGCCGATGGTGGTGTGCGCCTTGATGATGGTGAAGGGTTCGATGACGGTGTCCTGGCCGATGGTCACCGTCGCGTCGATGAAGGTGGATTCGGGGTCGACGACGGTGACACCCCCGAGCATCAGCTTGTCGAGGATGCGTTTCTGGATCGTTTTGGCCGCCTGTGCAAGCTTGGTGCGGTCTTTGACGCCCATCGCTTCGCTGGGGTCGTCGAGCTTCACGATCGTTACCGGACCCAGGTGGAGGAAGACGTCGGTGAGGTAGAACTCGCCGGCATTGTTCTCGTCGTTGATCTCTTTGAGGGCGGTGGTGAGCTCGGTGCCGTCGAAGCAGTAGACGCCGACGTTGAACTCGTGGACGTTCTTCTGCATCTCCTCGGTCGCGTCCTTGCGCTCGACGATGCGGGAGAGCGAGCCGTCGGCGGCGCGAATGATGCGGCCGTCGTTGCGGGTCGGGTCTTCGACGCTCGCGATCGTGGCGGGGGTGTCCTCCGCACGGTGGGCTTCGATGACCTTCTTGATCGTGGCCGCGGTCAGGAGAGGTGAGTCGCCGTTCACGACGAGCACCTCTTTGCCTTTGAGCTCGCCTTCGCGTATCTGAAGCAGCGCGTGGGCGGTGCCTCGTGGCTCGCGCTGGAAGGTCGGCGCGATCCCCCGCTCGTCCAGGTGAGCCGCGACCTCGGCGTGATGCGGGTTGATGATGACCTTGATGTTTGTTGCGCCCGCGTCCGTCACCGCGTCGAGGACGTAGTCGAGCATGGGGCGGCCGCAGATCGGATGGAGGACTTTGGGGATACGTGACCGCATCCTGGTGCCGTGACCGGCGGCGAGTATGACGGCCGTTAGCGATTGGCTCAAGATTTGGCCCTTCCGGGTTGAGCGAGATTATACGGGCGGGGGTCTGGAAGCCCATTTTCGAGCCCCTTTTGGGGCCCTCCCTCTCCCGGCGGCTCCTCCCCCAGCCTGCCGATCCTGACATGGAACGTTAAGAAGGCAAAGCGGCTTTGACAACGCCGCGTGTTAAGACCCTGCAGAGCAGCAAGGAGCGCCGCGCGCATCTCGTTAGGCGGCCGGCACCGCGACCGAGGTGAGCTTCGCCGGCAGAGAAGAACCGGTCACGCTGGCGGGCGGGGTTAACTGGCTCGCCTTCGACCCGGGGGAGTTCTGGCCCACCGGCTGACCGCTAACCGGCGTGATTTGGCGACGGCTAGGGAATACTGTGGTGCTGTGAGCGAGGTACCGGCCATGAACATCGAGGGAGCCGTTCCTTCGCGCCTTCCGGTGCTGCCGCTCAAGTCGACGGTCGTCTTCCCGCGGATCTTCATCCCCCTGTCAGTGGGCCGCAAGCGCTCGCTGCAGCTGCTCGAGGACCTGGCCGGCGTCGAGCGTCACATCGCTGTCGCGACACAGCTCGACGAGTCGGCGGAGGACGTCGGGTTCAATGACATCCACCACGTCGGCGCGATGGTGCGCGTGCAGCACCTGCTCAAGCTGCCTGACGGAACGGTGCAACTTGCGGTGCTCGGCTTGCGGCGCATCCGGCTGACCGAGCCGATAGCTGAAGACCCTTACCTCGAGTGTGCGGTGGAGATGCTGCCGGAGTCGTCAGAAGGCATCGTGTCCCTCGAGCGCGAGGCGTTGATGCGGCGTGCGATCTCATCCTTCCAGCAGCTCGTTACGCTGGCCCCGCACCTGCCGGCCGAGCTGTCGAGTGCCGCGGGCGCGATCGACGACCCGCTGCACCTCGCCTACTACATCGCAAACCACATCAGGCTGACGACCGAGCAGCGGCAGGAGATCCTCGAACTGAACTCGGCCAAAGAAAAGCTCGAACGACTCTTGGGCCACATGGCGCACGAGCTCGAGGTGCTGGAGCTGGGCCGGAAGATCCAGTCGCAGGCCGAAGAGCAAATGGGCAAGGCCCAGCGCGAGTACTTCCTGCGGGAGCAGCTGAAGGCCATCCAGCGCGAGCTTGGCGAGCTGGACAGCGAGCACGGAGAGCTGATCGAGCTGCGTGAGCGGATCGAGAAAGCCGGCTTGCCGGCTGAGGCAAAACGAGAGGCGGATCGCGAGATCGCTCGTTTGGAACGCATCCCTTCCGCCTCACCAGAGTCGTCAGTGATTCGCACCTACCTCGAGCTCATCGTGTCGCTGCCGTGGAATGCTTCGACCGGCGGCGAGGTCGATGTCGCCAAGGCGCGCCAGATACTTGACGCCGACCACTACGACCTTGACAAGGTGAAACAGCGGATCGTCGAGCATCTTGCCGTGCGGCGATTGAAGCAGGAGCGCAAGTCAACCGACCGCGGACGCGAGCCGATCCTCTGCTTCGTCGGGCCACCTGGCGTGGGCAAGACTTCGTTGGGCCAATCGATCGCGCGCGCGATGGGCCGCAAGTTTGCTCGGGCCTCTTTGGGTGGAGTTCACGACGAGGCCGAGATCCGCGGGCACCGGCGCACCTACATCGGCGCCATGCCTGGTCGAATCCTGCAGGCGATCCGGCGCGCCGAGTCGAATGACCCCGTCTTCATGCTCGACGAGGTGGACAAGATCGGCGCCGACTGGCGCGGAGATCCTTCCTCGGCGCTCCTAGAGGTGCTCGATCCAGAGCAGAACAAGGACTTCCGCGACAACTACCTCGACGTGCCGTTCGACCTCTCGAAAGTGATGTTCATCACGACAGCCAACACGTTGGACACCATCCCGCCGGCGCTGCGTGACCGCATGGAGGTGCTGAACCTCTCGGGCTATACGGAAGAAGAGAAGGTGCAGATCGCGGAGCGCTTCTTGATCCCGAAGCAGCTGATCGCGCATGGTTTGCGGCCGGGCGAGATCACGATCTCCACGGAGGCAATCCGCCTGATCATCAGTCAATACACACGCGAGGCCGGCGTGCGCAACCTGGAGCGCGAGATCGCGTCGGTCATGCGGCGCGATGTCGCCGACATGGCCGTCGGCAAACGCTCCCGCCGCACGGTCGATGACGTGAAGCGTGTGCGTGCGGCGGG
>CATPBO010000059.1 GCA_955652835.1 Candidatus Dormiibacterota bacterium | reverse complement strand
TACCAGGCGTAAAACGGGTGCACGCCGTGGTAGGCGTGAGACTTGCGGTACAGCTGCCGGAACCACGGGTCTTCTGCAAAGCGCAGCTCGTACTTGCTCTCGATCTCGGCAGGGTCTGTCGTATCGGCCAGCACCTCGTCGTAGAAGTCGATGTAGCTGGGGTGCTGCACAGCGTCGAACTCGTAACGGCAGGGGTGCGTGAGGATGATCACGCCGCCCTTTCTGAGCACGGGCTTGTTGCGATAGAAGTTGAACAGGTAGCCGACTCCCATGCAAACCACCAGCACGGGATTCATCGGCGAGTTCACGTTGTAGGGACCGAGGTACGGCACGCCGATGGTGACGATGTCGGTCTGCCCCTCGACGCGCACGCTCAGCTGGTTGCGCACCGCCTCGAGGGTCTTGTCGTGCACGGCATCCACCTGTCCCGCATGCACGCCGGTCAGCCCGTACGGCGCCCGCATCGCGTGAAAGATGTTGCGCTTGAACGCGGTCGGCGCGAGGTCGGTCATCTGCTTCATGGCGAGAAACATCGCCTGGTCTTGCACGGTCCAGTCTGTTTCGCGCTTCTGCATGAAATTCGCGATAGCGGGAAACGCGTGATTGTTGACGGTTGTCTCGATATGAAAAACGCGAACCGTGTCTTCGATGAGCTGTCCCTGCCGGATGCATGAGTGGTGCAAGGCAGAGTCGGGCGGGTTCATGTAGGAGCGCGAAGCGAGCAGCGTCTTGACGTTGTGATGTGCGCGTATGCCGCGATACGTGGCCAGGCCGGTGGACATCGATTTGTGTCCGCCGTCCATTGGGACCAACGTAAGGTTGACGTAAACGACCAGGTCGGATTCGGCCGCCCGCTTGTGCAGCGTGACCTCCTCCCCCTCAGCGGTCTTCCCGATGTAAACATTGAGCTCGGGATCCTCTCCATCGTGCTGGTAGAGACGGTCTGGCCAGAACGTGCTGAAGATGCGGTCACCGACGATGTGGCGAATCTCGTCGTCGGTCATGCGCCGGTGCAGGCCAAGCGCGGCGATCAGGTGGATGTCCTCGACGCCCGCCTCGGCCGCCATGTCGATGACCTCTTCCATCACGAGCTGCCGGACATCCGGCGCCGCCATCGGCGGCAGCGGGAGCGAGAGGTCGTCGAACGCGATGGTGAGCTTCATCCCGCGGCGCAGCAGCGACTTCAGCGGGTCATCCTCGAGCGGTTTGGCGAGCGCGCGCTTGATCGCCCGTTCCGGATGCGCGATCGGCTCTAGCGGATCCGGCGGGTAGACGATGCGCGCCCCGAGCGGGAGCTTCTCGAGCCGCACTCCCTCGCCATAGTGGAAGAGCACGGGCGGGGTGTTGCGATCGACTTCGATGACAGCACCTGGACGCGGCATTAGGAGTGGACCCCGAGCCCGTCGACGGATCTTTGGCCCCCATGCGGCCCCATCCGGGCGTCACCTTCTGCGCTACTCGGTCGCGCATCAACGGATGCGCTCCCTGCGTTGCTCGGCGGTTCCTTCGGCTGGGACCACCTGTGAGCCAAATCTCTCGTCGACATCTCGTGGTCCACTCCTTAGATTTTCAATCCTCGCAGATCGAATGCGACCTTCACGGCGCCCAACCGTCCCGCGCTCATCGCGTAGGCAATCGCGTCGCGGTACTCACCCAGGCCGAAGAGCGGACCGGTCATCGTCTCGAGATGCAGCTCAGATGCCGCCTCGAGGGCGAGCTCGAACGTGCGCTTGCCCTTCTTCTTCGGCTCCGCGCCATAGGCATAAGCGCCCATCACAGTCAGCTCGCGCTGCCAGATCGGCGCCCAGTCGACCTTCTCCTCGCCCGGCATCCCGACCGCAACTACCGTGCCACCCTCGCGGGTGAACCGGACGGCGTCGTTCAGCGTGTCGGCGCGCCCGACGCACTCGAACGTGACGTCGGCGCCGCCAAGAAGCAGTGAACGGTTCATGCCTTCGAGCCGCCTGGCGCCCGTTGCGAAGCGGATGCGCTGAAAGACCTCGGAGGGCGAGATGACCTGGTCCGCGCCAAGCTTTCGCGCCAGGTCGCGCTGCGTTGGGTGCTTGGCGATCGCGATCAAGCGCCTCGGTGGGGTGAAGAGCTTGACCGCCGCGACGGTGAGCAGCCCGATCGTCCCAGCACCCGATACCACCACGACATCGTCCTTGCCCGCGCCTCCGCGCAGCGCCGCGTGAACGCAGCAGGCGAAGGGCTCGATGAGCACGGCCGCCTCGTCCGACAGCGTGTCCGGCACCTTGTGCAGCTGGCTCGGATGTGCCACCAGCACCTCTCCCCAGCCCCCACCCGTGTCGGCGCAGTATCCGGTCTGCAAGCCGACCTCGATTGGCCCATCGGTCACGTTGTAGCAAAGGCCGGGCCGCCCTTCGGCGCATCGGGGGCAAGGCGGGTCGATTCCCCGCACCGTGCACCCGAGCGCGGGTTCGATGACAACCCGCGTGCCGTCATCGAGCGTGCCGACGACCTCGTGGCCGGGGACGAACGGGTAGCTCGTGAGCGGGTCGAGATAGAGAGATGCGTGGCCGCCGATGGCGGCCAGGTCTGAGCCACAAATCCCGCTCAGCGTGGGCATCACGCGAACCCAATTGCTCGCGGGGAGCTCGGGCTCGGCCACGTCTCCGAGCTTCAACATCGAGAGCGCACTGGTCGCTACGTCCGGACGCCCGCCGCTGGCCTTGACGATGGCGTAGGCGGGAATGCTTCTGATGTACTGGAGCGCTAACACTTGCCCGCGCCCCTCACCCTGACCCTCTCCCCTGAAGGGGAGAGGGGATGCTTCCTCACCTTCTCACCGCCTCCCGGTACTCCGGCGAGCGAGGGTCGGGCATCGGCAGCCGCCAGTTCCCGGGCGCCATGCGCCAGCGCTCGATCCGCCAACCGCGCTGTCCTGCAACCTGCGACAGCCGCGCGTCAGGATTGACGGCCACAGGCGTACCGACAAGCTCGAGCATCCCAAGGTCCGACAGCGAGTCGGCGTACGCAAAGCTTTCGGCCAGGACGATGCCGTTGCGAGCGGAATACTCCTCGAGCAGCGTGCCACGCGCCTCGCCGGCTGGCGGAGGAGATTGCAGGTCGCCGGTCAGACGGCCATCCTTCGTCAGCAGGTGCGCGCAGTCGACCTCCACGTCCAGCAGCTCCGCCAGGGGTTCGACCACGACGTCGAGGGCGCCTGTGAGCAGCAGCACGCGATGGCCGGCCCGCTTGTGCTCGCGGATCCGGCGCATGCCCTCTGGGTAGATGCGCCGGAGCGTCACGGCGTCAAGGGCTTCCCGTCCGAGGACCTTCATCACGTCGTAGTCCAGGCCGTTGTACTCGCGGTAGAAGCTGCGCTGAAACTCGGCCCGCGACCTTCGCTCGAGGTAGAGCCAGCGCGGAGCCTCGCGAAGCATCTGCGCCATGAAAGCCGGCCACTCGTCGACCGGCTGCGCGCGCAGGCGCATCCACAGGAAGTACTCGACGACATTGGTTTCGACGAGCGTGCCGTCGACGTCGAAAACGGCGAGCACGTCGCTTCGACCTTTCCGCCGCTCGATCGCCGCGCGGACGGAGCTCGGCTCGCCCTTGACCACCGTGCTCCCGGTCGGCTGCTTGCCCTTGCGCGCGACGGTCTCCACGCGCGACATGCGGACCACGGTTGGGAAGTGGACATCCTGGAAGTAGTGCTCCCAGTCGTACAGCGCAGCGTCGAACGGGAATGTCGTGCGCTCGGCAGCCGGCACCTTCTCCCAGATCGACATCAGGTTGCGCGTGTCGAAGATGCAGTCGACCTCCGTGTAAACCCCGTAGAGCTGGATCAGGTTCAACCCACGCTCCAGGCGCTCGCGCTCGGCGTTGAGGTCGTCGGACAGTCCCGCGACGTTGGCGCCAAGCGGCAATCGCTCGACCACCCACTGGCCGGCTTCGGCGAGCCGCAGCGCGGTTCGGGCCCGCGTGGCGAGCTCTTCGCGCGTTGGATAGGTCCAGGTCGGCGTGCCGATCGCCTGGCCGTAGCGATCGCGCAGCGGATGCTTGCCGAAGTACCGCTCGGCCGCCTTTTCCATTTCCCGAAAGCGCAGCGGGTTGCGGCTCCCCGAAGCCGCGTGATAAACGCGGGGCTTGGAGTCGGCCGGTGGATTCGCGGCGACAGCGAGCACCGTGTTGACCACAAAGTCCGCTGGAATGATGTCGAGCACAGAGTCGGGAAGACCCGAGAAATCGCGAAGGATGCCGCGCCCGAACGCGAGGATCAGCGGTTCCGCCATGCGGAAGCCCTCGAGCCACCCGGGGAACGGCTCTTCGAGGGCGCTTTCAATTATCGACGGACGCACGATCGACAGCGGGATGTCGCCATGCAGCTCTACGACCGCGTGTTCCGCCATCGCCTTGGTGAAGGAATAAATGTCAGCAAAGCCCATCGAGTTCGCGTGGACGCGACCGCGCTCGATGAGGCGGTCCTTGACCCATCGATCACGCAGGCGCTCGGTGGCTCGAGCGACCGCCGGCGTGCCGGCCGGTCCCATGCGCGATCGCGCTTGGCGCGCGAGCCGCTTCAAGATTTCCGGGCGTCGGGACTCCTCTTCGACCGGCCCTCGCAAGTTGGACAGCACTTGCGCCTCGTGACGCCAGTTGAGACCAGGATCGAGGGGAGCCTCCTCACGCACCAACCCGCGCAGCATCCCACCCACGTATGCGGTCGAGACGTGAACGAGATGCGGCCGCGCACGGGTTGCCGTGAGCGCCTCCACCATGCGGGCTGCGCCAAGCAGGTTGGTCTGCGCCGACAGGTCCGCGGGGTTGTCGAACTCGACCGCGGCGGCGGAGTGGATCACGATCTCGCACGACCGCAGCTGCGCACGCCCGGCGTCGCTGAGCCCGAGCCCATCGCGTCCGAGGTCGATCTCGACGACGGCCAGCTTCTCCGCGACCAGCTTCGCGAAAGCGTCCTCGCCACGCTCTTCCCGGAGGCGCTTGAACGCAGGGCTGGACAGAACCTCCTTTTCCAGGCGCTCGGAAGCGGGGCGGCGCGCGCTGGACCGGATCGCCAGGTTGATGCGTCCCACATCCGGGATCGACCGCAGGCACTTCTCGACGATCGACTTACCCAGGAAGCCGGTGCTGCCGGTGACCAGGATGGTCTTGCCCTTCAAGGCCTCGGCGATCAAGACCGCCTGATTCTAGATGGCGCCTACGTCGCCTCGCCGTGATTTGCTACCGGCACAGCCGCCAGAGGCGATCCGCCCGCGTCTGTCCACCCCAGGTTTGTCGTCACCGAGGCCCAGAACCAGTAGCTCTGCCCGTGCCTCCCATGAAAGACGGCCGATCCCGCGCCTGTGTTTCCGTTCCAGAGCCTCATCGTGCCGTCCTGGAAAACTATGTACACCTTGAAAGTGTTGCCGTTACCAGGACTCGACCACGAAACGTTGATCGCCGTCCGGTCGTCGGGCTGGGCGGCCGCGCTGACGGTCACGTTCGGCAGAGGGATGCTGGCGAACCGGGGTGATCCGGTCAGCCATAGATCGCCGACGTCCCGCGTCCAGGGGTCGGGATAAGAGCCGGACCATCCGTAGGGGTCCACGGGGCCTCCGCCGTTCAAGTGATAGATGCCGAAGTGGAGGTGCGGGCCCGTGGCGGTCCCGGTGCTT
>CATPBO010000058.1 GCA_955652835.1 Candidatus Dormiibacterota bacterium | reverse complement strand
GACAGACGAGGCTCGCGCCCTGGCCGCGAGCATTCCTGGCGCGCTCGTGTCGGCAGAGGAGAACACTCTGCCCATAGCCGGCATCGCCATCAGCAACTCGCCGACTCAGATCACCGCCGCCGATTTGAAAGACCGAGTTCTCGTCCAGCGCTCCTCCGCCGGGACACAGGTCACCGCAGCCATCCCACCTGGCGTTGACATCTTCGCCGCGAGTCTGGTTGTCGCGAGGGCGACAGTTCAAGCCTGCCTGTTAAGGCGGCCGGACCAGCTCACCCTGATCGCGTCCGCAGACCATCCAGAGGACCACGCATGCGCGCAGTACATGGAAGCGGTCATTCGCGGCGAGAGGCCAGACGTCGACCAGCTGCTTCAGCCGCTGAGGGACAGCGAGCGATACGCGCGCGCGATGAGCGGAACCTGGCCCGGCTTCCCACCCACTGACCTCGAGCTGGCGCTCATCCCCGACCGCTTCAACTTCGCGATGCCGGTGACCCGGCAAGACACCTACCTCAGCCTCACCGCAGTGACTCCGGAAACGGTCTAAGAGCTCGCGATCACCGCGACCGCAGCGCCATGCTCGAGCTGGATCGAGAACGCGTCTTCGAGAGACTCGCCGGTGATCATGGCCCGGAGGACGGCCAGCGAGCAGCGATGTGCCACGATCGCGACCTCGCCGTCATCGCATGGGCGGACCCGGCGCCAGAAGCCCTCTACGCGGATCTGCAAATCGGCGAGGTTCTCGCCGAATGTTGGTGGCGTGGATCGGATGTCGTCCTCCCAGGCCTTCGCCGCCTGCGGGTCCTCGGACCAGAGGTCGGCGAGCGACCTTCCCTCCCACGAGCCGAAATCAATCTCGCGAAGCGCCGGCGTTGGCTCGGCCATAAGGTGGTGCGGGGCGGCGATGGAGTCCGCCGTCGACAAGGCCCGCCTGAGATCACTCGACAGCACCCGGACCAAGGGACGGCTCGCAAGGTCGGCCGCCAGAATCCGCGCCTGCTCTCGACCCTCATCACTAAGAGGAACGTCAGTAGCGCCGATCGCGGCTCCGGTGGGCGCCGTTGTGGCGCCGTGGCGGACCAGCCAGACGCGCCTCACGCGTGAACCGCAAACGTGATCAGAGCGGCAAGCTGGCAGAGCTCGGTCGTAGCTCCGTATATGTCCCCGGTCGCCCCACCGATCCGTCGACGCGCCACCACGGCTACGATCCATGCGCTCAAACCGACCAGGACGACGGCCACGGCGGCGTGGCGCCAATCAAGCAGGCAGGCAAGGGCCGCCAGGGCGGAGCCCAGGACCAGGTCGAACGCGCGATTCGCGCCACCGGCCGCAACTCCCAAGCCGGCCTCGCGAACGTAGGGAACGAACGCGATCGTCCACAGCATCGCCCAACGTGAGAGGGCACCCGCGATCACGAGCGCCACGATCGCCTGTGCCGGTGCCAGGGCGGTCAGCGCGGCCACGTCGCCGAGCAGCACCACGATCAGCGCCACAGCCCCGAAGGAGCCGACGCGGGGGTCACGCATCGTCTCCAGCCGCTGCACCTTGTTCCCGCGTCCGAAAAGACCGTCGGCGGCGTCGGCCACGCCGTCGAGGTGAAGCCCACCCGTGAGCACCGCGAGGACTGCGACCGCTGCCACCGCGCCCACCATCTGCGTCGTGATCGCTGCTGTTAGAGCGAATACACCGCCGGCCAGGAGGCCGAGCAGGGCGCCGACCGCCGGGAAGTAAGCACGGCCCAGGCGGGCCGCGGGCTTGCCTTCGTCGCCGGCGACCGGGATCACCGTGAGGAATGCCACGGCCGAACGCAGCGAGTTGATGCTCAATCCTGTCTCATGACAGAGCCGGCGCTGCCCAGATCGAGTGCGCGTCCGGCGACCATCAGGACCGCGCGCTCGGCCGAGCCCGCAAAAATTGTGTTGACTGCTCCCAGCACATCGCGGAAGGCGCGGGCGAGCTCGTTGGCGGGCACGATGCCAAGTCCGACCTCGTTGCTGACCACGACGCCTTGCCTGCGCGACAGCTCCCCCACGACGTCCTTAGCCGCGACGCCGATCTCCGTCGCGGCCTTGCCTTTCTCGAGGAGGTTTGAGACCCACAGCGTCAAGCAATCGACGACCAGGAAATCCCCAGGCGATGTGGACCTGACCGCGGTAAGAAGGTCGAGGGGCGCTTCGATGGTTCGCCACGCGGCGGGCCTATCGTCCCGGTGGCGGGCGATTCGCGCCGCCATCTCATCGTCAAGAGGTTCGCCTGTCGCGATGAAGGTCACGGAATCGCCAGATTCGATGGCGAAGCGTTCGGCCATCGCCGATTTGCCGCTGCGAGCGCCGCCCAGCAGGAGGGTGAACGGCATCAGAAATCGATCCCGCGCATCGCCTGCACGCCGCGATCAAAAGCGTGCTTTTGCTTGCGCATCTCGGTCACGGTGTCCGCGACGTCGACCAGCTCTTGGGGCGCATCTCGGCCCGTGGCGATCACGTTGACGGAAGGCGGACGGGTCCGGATCACCTCGACGACTTCGGAGATCGGGATCCAGCCCCAGTTCATCGGGTAGGTGATCTCGTCCAGGACGACCAGGCCGTACTCGCCGGATCGGATCTTTTCCTTGCCCACCTCCCAGGCCCGACGCGCAATCGCCTCGGTGCGCTCCATGTTGCGCGAGTCCCACGTAAACCCGTCGCCGATCGTCCACCACTCGACGCCCAGGCTGGACGCGGCTTTCTGCTCGCCGACCTTCCATTTTTCGGACTTGAGAAACTGGATGACGCAAACCTTCCAGCCGCGGGCAACCGCGCGCATCGCAGTTCCGAACGCCGCCGTCGACTTGCCTTTGCCGTCACCGGTGTTCACGATCACGACCGACTGCGCCTTCCTGGTCGCCCGCGCCGGCGCCTTGGTCGGAACCTCCTCGGGATTCACGGCAGCTGGTTTTCCACTGCGGCCGCCGCATGACCGCGAATGGGAATCACCGCTCGACCAGCTCCGTTCAGCTGCAGAACCCGCACCTGGGCCCCGTAGTGGTCCGCGATCGCGGGCTCGGTCAGGACCTCGGCTGGTGAGCCGACGGCGACGAGCTTGCCTGCGACCAGCAGGGCCAGGCGATGGGCGTATTGGCCGGCGAGCGTCAAGTCGTGCATGGCGGCGATCACGGTCAGCCCCTGTTCCGCGCGCAGGCCGTCGATCAGCTCGAGCACCTCTTGCTGCCGCCCCACGTCAAGCGAGCTTGTCGGTTCATCGACCAGCAGAACGGGAGCCTGCTGGGCCAGCGCCCGCGCGATAGCCGCGCGTTGGCGCTCGCCGCCGCTCAAGTGATCGAGCCGCCGCGCCGCCAGGCGTCCGAGTGCGAGGCGCTCGAGGATATCGGCCACGACCCGCTGGTCTCCGCGTCCCTCTTTTCCGAAGTACGCGAGGTGTGGGCTGCGGCCCAGGAGGACGTACTGAGACACCGACATGCCCTCGGGCATGTGCGGCTCTTGCATCACCATGGCGACCCGGCGAGCAAGCTCGCGTCCGCTCATATCGGCCACCGCCTGGGTGCCAATACGGATCTCTCCGCTGTATGCGACCAGTCGCGCGATTGCCCGCAGGATGCTCGTCTTACCCGCCCCGTTGGGTCCGATCAGTGCGAGCCACTCGCCGGAGCTGACGCTCAGGTCCAGCCCGCTGACGACGACCTCCGACTCGTACGCGATCTCGACGCCGCGCAGGACAACGTCGTTCACAGCGCCGCGGCCCTCGTCGATCGCATCACAACGATGAAAAAGGGTGCGCCGACCAACGCGGTGATCACCCCGATCGGCAGCTCGGCCGGTGCCGCGAGCGTGCGCGCCACGGTGTCTGCCAGGACGAGGAAAGTGGCGCCGAACAGCAGCGACAGTGGGATGACGACGCGGTAGCTGCGGCCGACGAGCAGCCGCACCGTGTGCGGAACGATGATGCCAACGAATGCGATCGTGCCGGCGATCGCCACCACCGCCGCAGTGCCCAGAGTCGCCGCGATGACAACAATCAGACGCACGCGGCGCGCCGAGATCCCGAGGCTAGTCACCTCCTCGTCGCCCACGCTCAGCGCGTCCAGCAGGCGGCGGTGAAGAAGGATTACGGCGACGCTGACGACCACGTAAGGAAGCACGAGCAGCACACCATCCCAACCCGCAGTCACCAGCCGCCCCAGGATCCACGAGTAGACCTGGCGGATGCTGTTGGTCTGTGATTGCTGGATGTAGGTCTGGATGGCGTTGAAGAACGCCGCGATCGCCACGCCAGCCAGGATGAGGCCGGTGGTGTTCCTCAACCCCGTCACAGTCCGGCCCAGGGCATAAGCGCCGGCCACGGCAGCCGCAGCCCCGATGAAACCGGCGAGCGGCACAACGTTGACCCCGATCACCGATGTCCCGGGTGCGAACGCTATCGCAAGCGTCGCTCCGAGATTAGCGCCGGCTGCTGCGCCCAGCAGGTACGGGTCTGCGAGCGGGTTGCGGAATGCGCCCTGGTAGGCGGCGCCCGCAGTCGCAAGCATTGCGCCGACGACGGCGCCCAGGACGACCCTGGGGATGCGCAGCGACCACAGAATCGAGGCCTGGCCGGGGTCAGCCGAGGACATGCCGCCGAACAGGGGGATCGGTGCCACCAGCACCTGCACCACGGTGCCCAGCCCGATATGGACCGGCCCGACCAGCACGCCAAGGACCATCGCGCCGAGAAGAGCCACCGCGCCGGCCCCCGCCCACAACCACGGCAGGCGGGGGAGGCCCTGAAGCAGGGCCTCCGGCGCATCGCCCACCGGGCGCGAGAAGCGAGCCAGGATCTGCATCAGGCCGCGCCTCCAAGCTGCTTGACATGCGGGGCGAGCACGCGCAGGAAGTCGACCACGCGCGGGCCCCAACGCGAAGCGACGTCGTCGTCGACACCGATCACCTGCCCCGTCTTGACAGCTGCGATCGAGCTCCAGCCCGGCCGTGCGGCGACAGTCGTGAGGGTCTGGTGGCAGCACTTGGTGTCCGCCAGCACGATCAGATCAGGGCTCGAGGCGACGATATACTCGGCGGACAGCTGCGGGTAATCACCGGCCGCGGCCGTGGCGCCGTCGGCGATGTTCTTCAGACTCAAAAGCGCATAAACCTGGCCGATGAATGTGGCCGACGTCGCCGAGTAGTACGTGTCGTCGAGCTCGTGGTACACCTTGAGCTGCTTCGCCTGCTTCGGAATCGACGCGACGATGGCAGACAGGTCGGAGCGCATCTTTCTCTCGAGCGAAGCTGCGTCTGCGACGTGGCCTGTCGCGGCACCGAGCTGCTCGATCTCCTTGTACGACTCGTCCATGTTCTTGGCCGCGGGCTCGATGAGGACGGGAATGCTCAGCGCGCCGAGTCCGTGCACAAGGCCCGCGGTGTCGTCAGCCGCGATGACGAGGTCTGGCGTGTACGCGGCGATCGCCTCGATGCTGGGTTGGAAGCCCGAGAGCTTTGTCATCGGTGCGTTGGCGGGATAGTTGGACTGCTCGTCGACCGCCACCACCTGGCTGCCTGCGCTGACCGCGAAAAGCATCTCGGTCGCCGATGGCGATAGCGACACGATGTGATGCGGCTGCTTCGTGATCGTCACGCTGGTCCCGTTAGGCCCGGTGAAGGTCACCGGAAATTGCGCCGCCGCGGATGTCGATGGCGTCGCCGATGACGTGGGGCCGCACGCCGTCAGCGCCATGGCAATGACGGCGGTCGCCGCCTGCCAAATGTGATGCTTCCGCATCCTTCGATCCTCCTGCGGCAATGACCCCACATCGCATGGGATGCCTCGCCGCAGGGGGCACCCCCACTGATCCGCGCAAGTGGGAAGTCATGCCCAACAGATCGGTCTCCTGGCTTGTGGATCACCGCGTCCCGGCTGCCTTCCCAAGGCTTTCGCCTCAGTGGCCGCTAGCCGGCCGCTCCCCACTCACAGTTGCGCGACAGCGCCGGATTCGCACCGGCTTCCCCTCATCCGTGAGCTATTCAGTTGTGCGGCTTATTATGCGCGGCCTCTGGTTGACGATCAGATACGCCGGCCTCGCCGAACGTGGCCATGTCGTTGAGGGTGCGGACCGCAGCATCCAGCAGGGGGAGCGCCAACACGGCGCCAGTTCCCTCACCGAGCCGAAGCTCGAGGTCGAGCAGCGGCTTGAGGCCGAGCTTTTCCAGGGCGGCTTCGTGCCCCAGCTCCTGGGAGCGGTGCGAGGCGATCATGTAGCCGGTTGTGCCGGGAGCTATGCGCGCAGCTGTAAGTGCCGCGGCCGATGAGATGAAACCGTCGATCAAAACCGGTCGCCTGTGGCTTGCCGCCTCGATGATGACGCCGACGAGTCCAGCGATTTCTAGTCCTCCCACTGCCGCGAGTGCATCGACCGGCCCTCCGGCAATGCGCCCGGCGTTCACCACCAGCGCCTTGCGCACGACGTCGCGCTTGCGCTCGAGCCCCGCACGGTCGACTCCGGTTCCTCGCCCCACCACGTTTTGAGGGTCGAGCTGTGTGAGCGCGCAGATCAGTGCCGCGGACGCTGTCGTGTTGCCAATGCCCATGTCCCCGGTGAGCGCGACATCGAGACCGTTGGCGATCTCATCGCGCACGAGCTGACGGCCGTGCTCGATGGCCTGGTGCGCTTCCTGGACCGACATCGCCGGACCATTCGCGATGCTGCCCGTGCCACGCCGGACCTTCAGTGCCCGCAGCTCGGGATGGCTGGGTAGATCGGAATCGACACCCAGGTCGGCGATCACCACGCGGGCGTTAGCCAGTCGCGCAAGGACGTTGATCGCCGCGCCGCCGCTCAGGAAGTTGAGGACCATCTGCGCCGTCACCTCCCGCGGATAAGCGCTGACGCCCTCAGCACTGACACCGTGGTCGGCGGCAAGCGTGAATACGACGCGGTCCTTGAGCGGTGGGTCAATGCGGCCCGTCATGCCGGCCAGGTCGATGGAGAGCTGTTCCAGGCGGCCGAGGCTGCCCGCGGGCTTGGTGAGGGTGTCCTGCCGCGCCTGCGCCTGCTGCCGGGCGCGCTCGTCGATGGGCGGAATGGCGACCTGGATGGCGGGGAGACCACTCACTGGAGTGCGAATGCTACGTGGTCCTTTAGGGTTGGCTGCGTGACGTTTGATCAGCTCCGCCATCTCTGCCTGTCGCTGCCCGAGGCAGAGGAACGCGAGACGTGGGGCGAGGCGACATTTCGCATTCGCGATCGCATCTTCGCGATGGGCTCGCCGGATGGCGAGTTCGTCTCGGTCAAGGCCTCGCTCGACGACCAGTCCGGGCTCATCGCCATGGACCCCAAGACGTTTGCCCCGTCCGCTTACACGGGACGGTTCGGCTGGGTCAGGGTCAGGTTGGCCGGCGTGGGATCCGAGCTGGGCCTTCGACTGGTGACGAACGCCTGGGAGCGAACGGCTCCCAGGCGTCTAGTCGCAGACTTCGAGCGTGCGAACGCGACGGTGCGTCAGAAGGCTCGTCGCTGATAGGTGCTCCGGCCGCCGCCGAAGAGTCGAACGATCAGGAGCAGGACCGCCGCCCCGATGAACGCCATCAACATCTGCGTGATCAGCGGATGCCCCGCCACGCCGATGCTGATATGAAAGACACCGAGCAGCAGGAACCCCCCGACGAACGCTCCGATGATGCCGACGACGATGTCACCCAGCAGGCCGAGCCCGTGCCCAAGTGCGAGGTGACTTGCCAGGAACCCCGCCACCAATCCGACCAAAGCCCAGATCAGGATCGTGTCGAGATCGAGGGTGAACGACGCACCGTTGATCGTGATTGCCATTCGATTTACAACCCCTTGTGAACGTGATTAGCCGTTACCTGAGTAACGCACAGGGGTCCTGATCTCCCGGTAACTCGCCCTCAGGCCATCTTCTTGGCGAGCTCCCCAATCACGGCTCCAAGCACCCGGTTGAAGGCCGGAAACGGGTGGATGACGTCGGCCAGGTCGCGCACCGGCGTGCCTACCTTCACCGCCAGCACTAGCTCTCCCAGGATCTCTCCAGCCCGCGGCGTGACCATGGTGGCTCCCACCAGGACGCCGCGCTTGCGGTCGCCGACGAGCTTGAGCGCCCCGCCGTGAAAATCGTGGATGTACCCCCGCGCAGTCTCCGCAGGGTCGGCGGAGGCGACGGCCACGTCCATGCCCCGCTCGCGCGCCGAAGCCTCTGAAAGACCAACCGAAGCGACCTCCGGATCTGTGAAGGTGACGCGGGGCACCGCGGTGTGATCAGCCCGAGCGTCTTCGCCGCGCAATCGCCGCGCCACGATCTGGCCGTGGTAATAGGCGAGATGCGTGAAGCCGCCGAGCCCGGTGATGTCGCCCGCGCCGTAAACGTCGGCGTGGGCCTCGAGTGTCGCGGGATCCACCTTGAGCCAACCGCGCTCGGTCTGAGCGATGCCCGATGCGCGCCAGGCTTCGAGGTTCGGGCGGCGGCCCGTAGCGACCAGCACCCGGTCCGCTGATACGATCGCCCCTGACTTGAGGCTGAGCATCACGCCGTCGCCGTGAGGCTCAATGGCTACGCACGCGTCGCCGATCAGCAGCGTTATTCCGTCCGCCTCGAGGTGGGGCCGCAGCGCGGCACCGGCCTCAGGTTCTTCGAGGCCGAGAAAACGCGGTCCCGCCTCGATCACGGTGACCTTCGAGCCGAGTCGAGCGAAGGCCTGGCCCAGCTCGATGCCCACCGCGCCGCCACCAAGGACGGCCATCGTTGCCGGCAGCTCACGCGGCACGGCCGCCTGGCGGTTGGTCCAGTAGTGGACTTTGTCCAGGCCGGGGATCGGGGGAATCGCGGCGGTGCTTCCGTTGGCGATGACCACTGCCTTGCGCGCTACCAGCTGTTCGGGGCCGACGTGAACGGTGCGCAGGTCTATTAGCGTGCCCTCGCCGCGAAAGAGCTTCGCCCCGGTCGCCTCAAGAGCCGCGGCAGGTCGTGTGTCGTCGAGGTCGCGCGCCATCCACAGCACCCGCTTGGAGACCTTTGGGAAATCGACGTCCCACTCGACACGCGAGGCGGCGAGGGTGCGGGCGCGGCCGGCTTCCTCGAGGGTTTCGCCGGAGCGCAGGAGGGTCTTCGACGGGACGCAACCCCAGTACGGGCACTCGCCGCCGACCAGCTCGCGTTCGACCACCGCGAGGGAAAGGCCGCTTCCGTCTAGACCGTCCGCGATCGCCTCGCCGGCGACCCCGCCGCCGAGGCAGACGACGTCAAATTCCTGCGGCAACCTGCTCACCTCCGTCAGTGTTCGTGCGGCGCAGCGATTCCAGCAATGAAGTCGCTGTGAAGGTACCCGCGTACCGATCGCCTTCGTAGACAGCCACCCGCTCGGTTGGGCTCGCCAGCGCCGCCGCGAAGGCCTCGGTCAGGGTGCTCGTCACCTGGATGTGCGGCTCGCCCGGGACCGGGCCGGCCGCCGGGTGTTCGAGGGACTCGCGGTCGATGGTCACGACTGACATCCGGCGCACCAATCGCTCCCGGCCGAGAAACTCGGCGACATAGTCGCTGGCGGGGCGGGTCAGGATGGTTTCCGGGGTGTCGTACTGGGCGATTCGGGCCTGCATCTCCAGCAGGCAGATGCGATCTCCAACCAAT
>CATPBO010000057.1 GCA_955652835.1 Candidatus Dormiibacterota bacterium | reverse complement strand
TCTTCGCTCGCGCAGGGCGTCGGCGACGGCCGCGGCCGAGTTGCCCGGCCCCGGCTTGACGAAGACGAAATTCGCCTCCGACGGCGAGTGTTCGAACCCCAGCTCGTAAAGCTGGTCCTCCAACCAGACGCGCTCGGCCACGACGTGCTCGACGATCTTGCGGTGGTGCTCCTCGTCTTCGATCGCCGCCACCGCCGCGACGATGGCAAGCCTGTCGACGTTGTAGGAATCCTTGACCGCGTCGAGCGCAGCAATGAGCTCAGGGGTGCCGAGCGCGAAGCCGATGCGCATGCCCGCCAGGGCGTACGACTTGGACATCGTGCGCAGGATGAGAAGGTTCTCGTGCTTGGCCAGCAGCGGAAGCTGCGACTCCACGGCGAAATCGACGTATGCCTCGTCCAGCACAACCACGCCTTGCGATCGGAACAGCGCGCGCTCAACCGAAGCGCTGCCGTGCCACGTCCCGGTCGGAGAGTTGGGATTGACCAGGAACTTCAGCGGAGCCGGGTCATCCATCAATTCGCTGGACCAGGTGAACATCTCGCCGCTCGGGTTTGGCGAGGGCACCGCCTCATGGATCGCAAGCAGCGGCTCGAACAACGGATAGGTCGGCGTCGGATAGGCGACGCGATCCCCCGCGCCGACGAATGCGCGCAGACACATCTCGATCAGCTCATCCGCGCCGTTTCCCAGCGCGACCTGCGCCGGGTCGAGGCCGAAGTGCCTGGCGATGGCTTGCCGCGCCGGGGCCGCCGACGGGCTTGGGTAAAGGCGCAGCGAATCGCCCGTTGCCGCCTTGATCGCCTCGATCACCCTGGGCGAAGGCGGCAGTGGCGACTCGTTTGTGTTGAGCTTGACCCAGTCATCACCGTCGGGCGGCTGCTCGCCCGGGACATACGGCTCGAAGCCCGCGAGGCTTTTTCTCAGGAAGCTTTTCGGCATTCGAGCAAGAAGGTTTCCAGAGCCAACCGAGGGCTGACGTTCTGTTCCAGGTATCCGAGCGTGTCGTAGGAGAGCTCCAATAACCGCGCCCAGCGTCCTTGCTCGCTGTCTCGGCTCGCCAGCATCCTCTTGCGCAGCTCGATCTGCCAGCTCGCGATCGCAAAGAGCGCGGGATCCTCGGCTTCGCCCTCGGTTCGCCTCCACGCCATCTGCCCTGCGTCCAGCTCGGCAGCCACCTGCAGGGGCACGTCGGCGGGGGCCCCGAACACCTCCTCGAGCCGTCGAGTCCATTCGTGGTGGAGCTCGATCACGACATGGTCACCGGCCACGCGCAATGCCCAACCGGGCCGCCCGCGCGCCAGTTCCGCGATCAGCTTCGCGCGCCCGGCATCGACGCCTTGCGCAGCCAGCAGCTTCTCGATCTCGGGCGAAGGCACCGGGTGGAAAAACACGCGCTGACAGCGTGAGACGACCGTGGGCAGCACCACAAACGGATTGAGGCTGGGCGTGGTGAGGATGATCACCCGATGCGGATGCGGCTCTTCGAGCGTCTTGAGTAGAACGCTCTGGTCCTGGTCGCGCACACGGCCGGCGTTCGCGATCAGCGCGACGCGGCGCGTACCGAGCGCGGGCTTGAGGTTCAAGAAAGCCTGCAGCGAAAGCTCGTGGAACTCGGGTGGCTTGTCGGGCAGCAAGCGGATCTCGTTGATCGAAAGCGGCTTGATTCGGTCGTCTTCCCAGTAGTCGGGGTGACGGCCCAGTGGAGTCTCGGGCAGTAGCGAGGTCGCGAGGGCGCGAGCGGTGGTGGTCTTGCCGAGGCCCGACTCACCGACGAACAGGTAGGCGTGCGCCAGACGGTTGCTGTCGACCTGCGAGCGCAGCTGATCGAGTGCCTGCGTGTGGCCGGCGACCGCGGAGAACAGATCGATCACGGCGTCTGGGGTGGCGCTGCCCGTCGAGCCTTGGTCTCGCGCTCGATCGCAAGACGCTGCGCCCGGCCCTGCAGCCAAACCTCACGGATTCGCTGCAGTGCCGTCAAGTTGGTGAGCACGGCCAGCAGGAACACGACCATGTAGAGGACGACCCCGCCGAAGATCAGGCCGATCACTGTAACGACCACGCGTTCGGGCCGTGCGAAGAGTCCCGAATCACAGACAAACCCCAGGCTCTGTGCTCTGGCTCGCACGTAGCTCACCAGAAACGAACCGGCCAGGGCAGCCATCGTCGCCAGCACGAGCCATCGCTGAAGCGGGCCACCCATGCCGACGAAGTACGCGGCAAGCCCGACGTAGATGGCACCCTCGGAGTAGCGGTCGAGCGTCGAGTCGAGGAAGGCGCCGTAGGGATAGCTGGCATGCGTCGAACGCGCGAGCGCCCCGTCAAGGATGTCGCACGTTCCCGCGAAGATCAGCACAACACCGGCCCAGCGCAGCTGGCCGAAGGCGGCGAGCGTTGCGGCGGCGAAGGTCAAAACCAGCCCCACGACCGTGACCTGGTTGGGCGTCAACGGCACGCGCCCAACGGCCGACATCAAGGCTTCCGCCCTGCGGCGGACCCAGGCTTCAAACCGCGTTGTGAACATGGCTCACCTCGGCTGGTCGAAACGCTGCGTGTGCAGCCTCGCGCGCTTCCTCGTACACCTCGATCACCTGCGAGGCGACCGCATCCCATGCGTACCGGCGGGCCTTCTCATGCCCGTAAGAGCCCATACGGCGCCGCAGCTCGGGATCCCGGGCAAGGACGATCAATGCGGCGCCAAGCTCGGCCCATCCCTTCGGGCGCACCGTCAAGCTGTCGCGCCCCGGATCCAGGACCGACATGTAGCCTGGGACCTCGGTGGCGACCACCGGCAGTCCAGACGCCATCGCCTCCAGGAGCACGATGCCGAAGCTCTCCGCACCCGTGGCCGGGGCGCAGAAGATGTCCGCGCTGTTGTAGTACCGGGGCTTGACGGAGTCAGGCACGTAGCCCGCCATCACTACGTTCGGGATCCGACGGCGGGCGATGTACGACTCGACCTTGCTCCGGAGCGGACCATCGCCGACCACGATCAGGCGGCTGTGCGGCACGCGGGCGCGCATGAACTCGTAGCCACGCAGCAGATCGCCGAGTCCTTTTCGCTTCTCCAGCCGCCCGACGAAAAGTATGTTCACGTTGTCGTCGCGTAAATGGCGGATGGGCGAAAGGCCGGGCTTGAACACGTCGACGTCGATTCCGTTGGGGATGACCCGAAGCGGAAAGTCCGGAAAGTAGCGATTGAAAAAAGTGCGCGCGGGCTCGCTGACCGCGATGCCGCGATGAATGTGGTCGAGGTACGTCTGCAGGATGCCCCGGCCGTAGTAGTAGCCGATGTTGGATTGCGAGAAGGCGTGGAAGGTGCCGACATTTGCGGTAGTCGACATCCGCAGCATGGTGATAGGCAGCGCGGGCATGAGCGGTTCGTGGAAATGAAGAACGTCAAATCGCTCCTGCTCGATGATCGTCGCGACTTGATTCGCGAGGTGAAAGCTGAGCGTGATGCGGGCGACCGAGTCGTTGACCGGGATTGGAATAGGACTCCCGATCCGATAGAACTCACGCGTGTCGAAATCGATGTCGGCCCGACTCGAGGG
>CATPBO010000056.1 GCA_955652835.1 Candidatus Dormiibacterota bacterium | reverse complement strand
GTCCATAACTGCGTGGACAGCCTGCTCGCCGACGCCGTAGTCGACGCAAAGGCCGTGGATCTCGAGGACCGGCTCCGCAACGTTCGCAGCTGCTGGTCTAGCGGCCGGCTTGGGCGCGCCCAGCACGCCCTGCGCTACCGGGGTCAGGCCAAGCCTTGTGCTCGGGCTGATTCCCGCCTTGCGGGCCGCCTTCCGCGAAACGCCCGAGCTCCGCAGCCTTGGGTTGATGTACTCGTCGATGCCGAAGTTAAGGAGCGCCAGCCCCGTGCCCAGCACCGCGACGCATATGCCGGGAGGCGCCCACCACCACCACCAGCCGCTGCGCACCGCGTTGTTGGCGAAACCCTCGCGCAGCATCTCGCCCCAGTTCCAGAGGCCCGGTGGAAATGACGTAGGCGACCCCGCGAGACCGAGGAACGCGATCGCCACATATGCGCCGATCGCGGTCAGAGTGGTGAAGAGAAACGACGCGGCGACGATCGGGATGAGATTGGGCAGTACCTCGACCAGGATTATGCGAAGGCGACTTTCACCGGACACCCTCGCCGCTTCGACAAAGTCCCGGTTCCTCAAGGACAGCGTCTGCGCGCGCAAAGTACGTGCGCTGTAGGCCCAGCTCGTCACCGCGATGATCGCGGCGACGAGGAAGACGCTCGAGCCGGCGTACGGCACGTAGTCGGCCAGCACGATCAGCAGTGGCAGAGCCGGGATGGCAAGAAAAACGTTCGCCACCAACGACAGGCCTTCGTCGGTGCCCCGACCGACATAGCCGGCCGTGATGCCGAAAAGGATTGAAAGAACCGTTGCGATGGCCGCGGCGAGCAAGCCAACGAAGAGAGTTGCCTGCGTGGCGGCCAGCAGTTGCGACAGCACGTCCTGGGCGAAGACCGTGGTGCCGAGCCAGTGTGCCGCGGATGGCGGGAGCGGGAGCGGGTAGTAGTTCGCCGGGAAATTGGTGCCCGGGCCGGTCCCGTCGACCAGAACGTGCTGGACCCAGTTCTTTTCGTCGGTCGCGTTTGGCGAGTAGGGCGCCGCCCAGCGGCCGATGACAGCGACGACCCCAAAAATTCCCAGGATTACAAGGCCGGCGATCACCTTCGGCGAGCGCGGCAGCTGGAGAATGCGCGTCCGGTGGAATGCGACGCCGCCTGGGCCACCGATAGGTGCGATTTCGGTCAGAGACGTGGGGGCGATCGTCATCTCTTCACGCCGTCTTGTCGCGTCTTCACGCCGTCTTGTCGCGTCTTCACGCTATCTGCCGCGCCCGGGGGTCGATGAGGACGTACACGACGTCCGCCAGCAAGTTGGCGGCGAGCACCACGAGGGTGATCACGACGAAGATGCCCTGGACCAACGAGTAGTCCAGCTTGCCGAGCGCGTCGAACAGGTGAAACCCGATGCCCGGATAGTTGAAGACGATCTCGACCAGGATCTGTCCAGAGACGATAAGGCTGAGGGCGATCGTGAAGTTGGCGACCACCGGCAGCAGCGCGTTACGCGCCGCATACCAGACAACCGTTCGGGTGGGCAGACCTTTGGCTGCCGCCATCAGGACGAAGTCTTCGTCCATCGTGGTCATCATCTGGTTGCGCATCGCCACAAGAAAGCCGGCGATCGAAGCCAGGACGACCGTCGTGACTGGGAGTATCGCGTGCGCGATGACGCTGCCGAGGTAGGGCGCGTTGAACCCTGGGGTGACGGTGTAGATGTCGTACCCGAAGAGGCTCGGCACCCAGCGGAGCATCGTCCCCGTCTGACCGAAGATCAGAACGAGCACGAGGGCAAGGAAGAAGTAGGGAATCGCCTGGAAAAATGTCGCTCCCGGCATCATCCAGTCGAGCCACGAGCCGCGGCGCCAGGCCACCAGGGTTCCGATGGTCGAGCCGGCAATGAAGGCGATGGCAGTCGCAATCGCCAGCGGGACCAGAGTCCACGGAAGGTAGGTCAGGATCAGGCTGCCGACCGGTGCGTTTTCGGACCAGGAGTGGCCGAGGTTGCCCTGGAAAAGGTTTCCGATGTATTCGGCGTACTGATCCCACAGGCTCTTGTGGACGTCAAACCCCAGTTGCTCCTCGACTGCGCGGATGCACACCGAGTTGCAGTTGCCGGATTGCGTGGCTCTGGCGACGGCGCTGGCGACCGGGTTGCCGGGCACGACACGAGGGAGAAGAAAGCTCACTGTGATCGCCACCCAGGCGGCGAGGATGTATACCGCCAGCCTGCGCAGGACTGCGCTCATCGCCGCTGACCGTCCTTGGAGACAAGGTCTGTCCCGGAGACCGATTTTGAATTCGGAGCGCAACCGCAGCTCTCGCGCACGATGAGTTCGACCGGCAGGACGGTGTCGGCCTTGCCGCCGCCCGCGCTGATCCGCGAGTAGAGAATGTCGAACGCCTTCGCGCCCAGCTCCTGCATGGGCTGGCGAATGGTGGTCAAGGGCGGATGCAGGTGGCGAGCCACCGGCACGTCGTCGAAACCGGTGATCGCGACGTCCTGTGGCACCCGGATACCGCGCTGAGCGAGTGCATGGATCACCCCCAAGGCGGTCTGGTCGTTGGCGCACAGGATGGCCCGGGGGAGCTTCCGGCCCGCGTCCAGCAGCGACGCGACCACGGTGGCACCTCCCGCGGCGCTGTAGTTGCCTTGCCAGGCAGGCCCGGTGTCGATCGCGGCACCGGCTGCGACGGCCTCTGTTTCGAATGCGCGCGAACGGGTCCGGTTGTCGGGGCTGTCGGCACGGCCTGAGACATAGCCGAGGCTCCTGTACCCGTGGTCGATCACCAGGTGACGGACCAACGCTCGGATCCCGGACTCGTTGTCGCAGCGGACGTTTAGGGACGCAGGGGTGGGGCTCCCGGCCAGGGTCACGACCGGGACCATGTCAGCCAGCCGTGCGATTCCGACCGCCGAGAGCATCCGGTCGTGGAGGATGAGACCGTCCGCCTTTCCCGCGAGCGCGGCAATCCGTGCCGCCACGTTGTCGTCGTTGAATCCGACGGAGCTAATCAACAGATCGAACCCGCGACGCTGGGCTCCCACCTCGATGCCCCGATTGATGACATCGATGAAGAGAAAGCTTTCATCCTCGCCCTCGAAGAGCTCCTCACCGCCGCGCCGGAAGACGACGCCGACCACTTCTTTCAGCCCGTTGGACAGGGCTCGAGCGGCGCCGTCAGGCACGAAGCTGAGCTCGCGAACCGCTTGCATCACCCGCTCGCGCGTCTCAGCACGCGGGCTGCCCAGGCCGTTGAGGACGCGGGATACGGAGGCGATGGAAACGCCCGCGCGGCTGGCGACGTCGTAGATCGTCAGCGTCCCCTTGGCTTTCTTCGGCTCTGTCATCGGGCCCTGATCTCTACTCCTGAGTCGGCTGAACGGGGCAGCGGTAAGCGCTTACCGGTAAGCGCTTACAGGACCCTAGCGCAAGGAGTTCTTTGTGTCAAGGGCATGAAGTGGAGAGGCGGATCGTCGTGGCGTTCGCACGCGGTAGCGAGCACGAAACGCCGACGCTAACTCAACGCGAGAG
>CATPBO010000055.1 GCA_955652835.1 Candidatus Dormiibacterota bacterium | reverse complement strand
GGTACCGGCCGGATCGGCTCCTGCCTACCTGCCGCTGGCTAGCGGCTACGTCGCCATGACGATTCCGACAGGCGAGCTGCAAGGTGTGGCCGGCCACATCACCCTGGGTGACTACATCACCGTCATCGCGTCCGCCAGTGTCTCGGTGTTCGCGGTCGGCGCCGCGGCACCTACCGGACCGCCCAAGGTTGTGAGCAAGACGATCTTCACCAACATCCACATCATCGGTCTCGGACCGGCTACGGCCAACGTACAGCCGGCCAGCGGCGGCGCGGCCGCCGGCAGCTCGGGCCCGGTCGGCGGTGTAGTCTCGAGCCTCACCATCGAGCTCACGCAGTGTGACGCCGAGTACTTCACGTGGTTCCTCAACAACACGACACTCAAGTACACAGTCGAGTCGTTTCACGATTACCTGGCGGCGCCGCCAAGCGCTCCAGACCCAACCTGCCCGACTGTTCTGTCGGCCCAAGGTGTCAGCCAGAAAGAGGTCGAAGCCAGGTACCATTTCACGAACTTGTGACGTTCAGCGATAGCTGAGATGGGTCTACTCGATAGAGTCAAACAGAATCAGACGTCTCCCCCCGCGACGAGCGGGGGGAGCAACGGTCCCGCCGTGGGAACGATTCCGGGGGCCGCCACGACTTACGGCGCAACGACCGCGATACCTGTCTCACAAACTTCGCCCCCGGTCGCCGTGGCGCAGGCGCCCTCGTTGTCGCAGCGCGCAGCGGCGGGAGCTGCGAGCGGCGGCGAGCTCACGCCGGCCTTTACAGCGGCGAAGGTACAGATCCACGCCCGCCTGATCGAGAAGTACGCGGATCAGATCGACTCGAGCAACAAGCCAGGTGTCCGGGAAAAGATCTTGGAGCTCGCCGAGGAGTACTTCCGCTCGACGGCGATGACGATGACGAAGAACGACAAGGAACGCCTTGTCGATTCGGTCCTCGACGACGTGCTCGGGCTTGGTCCTCTGGAAGCACTGCTGGCCGATCCGGCCATCACCGAAATCATGGCCAACCATCCGAAGCAGATTTACGTCGAGAAGGCGGGCGAGCCGACGCTCTCCGCGGTCACCTTCGAGAGCGAGCGCCAGATGCGACAGGTCATCGACCGGATCGTCAGCCTTGTGGGCCGCCGCGTCGATGAATCAACACCAATTTGTGACGCGCGGTTGAAAGACGGCTCACGTGTCAACGTGGTCATTCCTCCAATCGCCCTCAAAGGTCCATGCCTCACGATCCGGAAGTTCGCGAAAGAGAAGTGGGGTCCGGCCGACGTCGTCAACAGGTTCAGGTCGTCAAGTCCAGACCTCATGGCTTTTCTGCGCTCGTGCGTGCGCGCGAGGTTCAACATCCTGGTCTCGGGTGGCACCGGTTCCGGTAAGACGACTCTCCTCAACATCCTGTCGTCCTTCATCCCGGAGACCGAGCGCCTGATCACGTGCGAGGACGCCGCGGAGCTTCAGCTCCAGCAGCCGCACTGGATCCAGCTCGAGTCGCGTCCGCCCAACGTAGAAGGGAAAGGTGCGGTGCCGATTCGCGAGCTTGTCAAGAGCTGTCTGCGTATGCGTCCCGATCGCATCATCGTCGGTGAGTGTCGTGGCGGTGAGGCGCTCGACATGCTGCAGGCCATGAACACCGGTCACGATGGTTCGATGTCGACCCTTCACGCGAACAACCCACATGAGGCCCTGGTCCGGCTCGAGACCCTGGTGCTGCAGGCCGGGCAAGACCTGCCTTCCCGAGCCATTCGGGAAACGATCGGGGCCGCGATTCACATGATCGTTCAGCAGTCCCGCCTGCGCGGTGGCGTGCGCCGCATCGTGAGCGTGGCGGAGATCACAGGCATGAAGGATGGCGACGTGCAGTTCCAGGAGCTGTTCACGTTCAAGCAGCTCGGCGTCAACGCCGAGGGCAAGGCTGTTGGCTACCACACCGCGACCGGCGTCCTGCCGATGCGGATGGAGCACCTCAGGTCGGAGGGCGAGGACGTCTCCGAGAACCTTTTCAAACCCACGCCGCAACCATCGCCGGATAAGCTGTACTGAGCGTTTAGGAGGTCCATACATGATCCCCGTGGTGTTCGGGCTCGTCGCCTTCGCCGGCATTTTCCTGTTGTTTCTCGGCATCAGTCAGATGCGACGCGCCGCCGGCGGCTCCGAGGATTTCCAGGCGCGCCTTGCCGCATACGGTGTCACGACCGCCGGTGCGACAACGCTTCCACCCACCACCGGCTTTCGAGACTCGCTCAACCGGTTGTTTCAACCTGCCGCGGACCGTGTGGGCCGGGGCAACGTCAAGAAAGGGAAGCCGTCGGTGGCCGAGCAGCTGCAGAGGGCTGATCTGAGGCTCCGCACGTCAGAGTTCTTGATGATCCAGATCGGAAGCACGGCATTGTTCGTCCTCATCGCGGTGGTCCGATTTGGATTCCCGGGCGGCTTGATTCAGGTGATCGTGTTCGGCGTGATCGGATACCTGATCCCGAGCTTTTACGTGAAGTACCGGATCAACCAGCGCCTCAAGGCGTTCAACAATCAACTGGGCGACACGCTCACCTTGCTGTCCAACGCCATCAAGGCCGGTTATTCGTTCGCGCAAGCGATCGACACGGTTGCGAAAAATGCAGTGCCGCCTATTGCGGACGAGTTCGGGCGCGCCGTGCGCGAGATGAACCTCGGTGGCTCACCGGACGAGGCGCTGTCGAACATCACCAAGCGCATCGCGAGCGCAGACTTTGACCTGGTCGCGACTGCGTACTCGATCCACCGCACCGTCGGTGGAAACCTCGCGGAGATCCTCGACAACATCGCCTACACGATCCGTGAGCGCGTCCGGATCAAGGGTGAGATCGCAACGCTAACGGCCCAGGCTCGGGCGTCAGGCACTCTGATCACGTTCCTCCCCATCGTGCTCGCGGCCTTCATGTACTTCGTGACTCCGACGTACTTCCGGCCGATGTTCGAGAGCGTCATTGGCTGGGCGCTGATCGTCTTTGGCGCTTTCATGATCTTTATCGGCAACCTGATCATCAGGCGCGTCGTCGCGATCGAGGTATGACCTGATGAGCTCCACACTCCTTCTCTCACTCGTTGTCGGACTCGGCGTGCTGATGATCTTCATCGGCCTCGCCCGAACCCCGTCACGGAATACGGCGGAGATGGTGCAGCAGCGCCTGACCGCGTATGGCGGCGGAGGTGTCGCGGAAAAGCAGCTGACCCTGGAAGAGGTCGAGCTTCAACGGCCGTTCAGCGAGCGCTTCCTGCGGCCGGCGATCGAGCGCCTCGGCTCGATCATGTCCCGGTCGACACCGGGGAAGGCGCGTCAAAACCTCATGAACAGGCTCGAGCTGGCAGGGCGTCCAGGCAACCTGACGCCGGAAGACTTCGCCGCGGTGCGGATCGTGGCCGCAGCGGTCATGGCAGCAATCGGTTTGCTGCTCGGCCTGCTTCTCGCAAACCCGATTTATCTCGCCGTGGCGGTGTTGGTCGGGGCAATACTGGGCTTCTACCTTCCGGCGCTGTGGCTGAAGCAAAAAGTCGACAAGCGCCGGAACGAGATCCAGAAAGGCCTGCCGGACGCGATGGACCTGCTAGTCATCGCGGTTGATGCAGGACTTGGCTTCGACGCCGCCCTCGCACGAGTGACCGACAAGTACAAGAACGCGCTCTCCGATGAATTTGCCAAGGTGCTGCGCGAGGTCAGCCTCGGACGCCCGCGCCTGGAAGCCATGGACGAGATGGGGCGCAGCAGCGGTGTCGAGGACTTGCACAACTTCATCCAGGCCATCATCCAGTCCGAGCAGTTCGGTACCGGCATCGGCAAGATCCTCCGCATTCAGGCGGATGAGATGCGGCGCAAGCGCCGTCAGCGGGCGCAGGAGAAGGCCGCTCAGGCAACGTTGAAGATGATGCTGCCCATGGTGGGCTGCATCTTCCCGACCCTCTGGATTGTGCTCCTCGGTCCTGCGGCGCTGATCCTGTTGAAGCCGAGGTAAAAGAACGCCCTCTTTTCTGCAACCGGGCGTCCAGCCGTTGGAGCTCGTGTTGCGGGCGGTGGTTATTTACGCCGGGCTGCTCCTCGCACTGCGGCTCTTCGGCAAGCGCGAGGTTGGCCAGTTCACGCTTTACGACCTCGTCTTCGTTCTGCTGGTCGCCAACGCATTGCAGCCCGCCATGACCGGGCCAGACACGTCGCTCACTGGAGGCCTGGTCCTGACGGCAGCCCTCGTCGGAATGAACTTCCTCGTCGGCAAGCTGGACAACATGCCTCGGTTCCATCGGCTCTTCACGCCCGCGCCCGCGGTGATCGTGAAAGACGGCAAGTATTTGCCCGACGTGATGAAGAGAGAGGGGGTCGACCAGGAAGAGGTGGAGATGTCGATGCGCGAGCACGGCGTGGTTGACCTCAAAGAGGTGCAGCTGGCGGTCCTCGAGCCGGATGGGACCATCTCGATCGTGCCGACGACCTCTTCGATAACTCGGACCAAGCACCGGATCCGCTACCACCACCGGGCTGGCTAACCGGAAAGGTCTTTACAGGCAGGGTTGTAGTGCCTGCTGCCTCACGCTAAATTCGCTCGCAGTTGGTGTGATTAGGAGCTGGGGGAGGGGCTCCGCTGGAGGAGGGAGGGCCCTCGGAGAGGTCTGCCGATGCGGCTGACGTTGCAGTCCGCGGGTGCCGGCTCCGGCGGACATCCCGAACACATCAAGCCCGCAAGTGCCGGCTCCGGCAGGTTCTTCGGCCAACGCAAGCCTGCGATTGCCCGGGCATGGGTGGAATCTGCGTGCATCTGCCTATTCGGCCGTCAGAAACTCAATCGCCGTCTCTTTGAACTCGCGCGCCGGCACCGCCCCCATGTGGTCTCGGCCGGCAATGGTCACCAGGCGGGACGAAGGGATCAGCTCGACCAGCTCGGGCGCGTCGTGCGCGATCTCATCGCGGTCGCCGACCACGACGAGGATGGGCGTCCGAATCGAGGCGAGCCGCGTCGGGTCCCGCACCGGCTGCAGCCCGCGGATGCATGCCGCCAGCGCTATCAAGTCGTTGGTTGGACGCGCTGACGCGAAGCGATAGAAGGTCTGGGCGACCGGATCGTCCGTGGGTTCGCCGCGAAGCAGCGCTTGAGCGATGGCGTCCGCACTCTCAATCGCTCCCGCCGTTCCAATGCCACCCAGCACCGCACGCTGAATTCGGTCGGCGAAGTCGAGCACGACTTGCAGTCCGATGCGTGCGCCCATTGAGTACCCGAGGTAGCGTGCCGCGGGCACGCCCGCGTGGTCGAGGAGGTGAACGACGTCGCGGGCCATGATGTCGACTGAGTACGCGGCTTGCTCATGAGGCTTTTCGCTGAGTCCATGGCCGCGGCAGTCAAGCCCGAACACTCGAAAGCCCGCGCTGGTGAGCGTCTCCTGCCATCGCGTTCCGACCCAGTTCAACCGGTAATCGGACCCGAACCCGTGCACCACCGCCAGCGGCGCTCCGCCTTCGGATCCGTGCACTTCGTAGTGCAGGCGAACACCATCGCTGTCGAATTCCATGCGCCACCGTTAGGCTATTCGATCGTCATGGCGGGACGGCGCGCGGTGCACGAACGTACGGGGAAGGTGCTAGCAGAAGAGCTGGAAGTGCCGGGCTTGATTGGCATGGGAATCGGCCTGATGTTTCGCCGCACGCTCGAACCCGGGCATGGCATGTGGCTGGCGCCATGCAACGGCATCCACATGATGTTCATGAACTTTGCCATCGACGCCGTCTTCCTGGACCGTAAGGAGCGTGTGAAGAAGGTCTACAGCAAGCTGCCGCCCTGGTGGGGGGTGGTGTGGTGGGAGTGGGGCGCCCACAGCGTTCTGGAGCTTCCACCGGGGTCGACCTCCGATATCGGCCTTCGCCAAGGCGACCAGGTCCTCATCTCTTAGCGGATCGCCAACCGGCCTGTTAAGGAGACATTGACAAGGCGCATAGCCTCGAGCTGTGCGAAGCCGGCTGCTCGACATGATCCTTCCGCCGAGGTGTGGCGGCTGCCGCATGGTCGGCTCCTGGCTGTGCGGACCGTGCCGCTCGCGCATTCGGCGCCTGGAAGAGCCGTTGTGCCGCCGATGCGGAGCGGAGGTGGAGTCGGCGCGCACGGACTGCGGCTGCCGCAGCCGCCTGAAGGCGCTGTCCAGGCTGCGGTCGGCGGCGGCCTATGAAGGCCCGGTCGAGGTCGCGCTGCAGAGATTCAAATACCACGGCTGGAGGCGACTGGCCGGGCCGCTGGCGCTGCTGATGGCCGAGCGCCTGGTGCTTGAAGGACTGCCCGCCCGGTGGGCGATTGCCGTGCCGCTCCACAGCTCACGACAGCGGCAGCGGGGATTCAACCAGTCAGAGCTGTTGATGCGCGAGCTGAGCAAGCGGCTCGCTCTCTCCAGACCGCCGGGCGAGCTCGTACGCACGCGCCCAACACCGCCTCAGGTAGGTCACGACCGCCGTTGGCGCCTTGACAACGTGCGCGACGCGTTTGAGTGGCGTGGAGCGCACCTGGAAGCCCGTCCGATCTTGCTGATCGATGACGTGGCCACGACCGGGGCCACCCTTGAAGCCTGTGCTGCTGCTTTGAGGGCAGGCGGATCGGGGCCCGTAATGGGGGTCTCAGTGGCGAGGGTTAACGTATAGTTGGCAGCCGGTTCAATTCCGAAGCGGAGGCTAGCGAATGGCAGTCCGGATCCCAGGTATCAACATCGATGAGTACTACCAGCAGCTAGGGCCGATCGAGCCCCTCATCCGCGACGACCGCGTGACTGAGATCATGGTCAACGGCAGCGACCATGTTTATGTCGAAATGGGTGGCAAGGTCGTCCTGACGAACATCAAGTTCGTCGACGAGGACCAGCTACTCAACGTCATCCAGTTCATCGTGCGCACCGTCGGCCGCCGCATCGATGAGCGCCAGCCCCTCTGTGACGCCCGTCTGGCCGATGGAAGCCGCGTCAACGCAGTCATCCGGCCGCTTGCGTTGAACGGTCCCCTGCTCACGGTCCGAAAGTTCTCCCGCGATCCCTTCCAGGTCGAGGATCTGATTCGGTTTGGAACCTGCAACGAAGCCGGGTTTGGCTTCTTGAAAGCCGCCGTGCTGGCCAAGGCCAACATCATCATCTCGGGCGGCACCGGCACCGGCAAGACCACGTTCCTGAACGTGCTCTCCGGTTTCATCCCGGTGGAAGACCGAATCGTAACGATCGAGGACGCCGCTGAGCTGCAGCTGCACCAGGAGCACGTCTGCCGCCTCGAGACCCGGCCAAGGGACATCAACGGAGAAGGCGAGGTAACCATTCAGCGACTGGTCATCAACGCCCTGCGCATGCGCCCGGAGCGCATCGTCGTCGGCGAGTGCCGTGGC
>CATPBO010000054.1 GCA_955652835.1 Candidatus Dormiibacterota bacterium | reverse complement strand
GTTCAGCGTCGTCCTGGAGGGAGTGCCCGGCGCTCTCGCGATCCGTGTCACCGAGGCCCTTCGGATCCCGACCATCGGCATCGGCGCAGGCGCCGGCACCGATGGCCAGGTGCTGGTGTTTCACGACATGCTGGGCCTGACCACGGGCAAGGCCCCGAAGTTCGTCAAGCGATACGCCAACCTCGCCGAGGAGATCGGGAGCGCCGCCCAGCGCTTCGCTCGAGAGGTGGCAAGTGGGGAGTTTCCGGGCCCAGAGCACGCCTACTCGGCGAACGGTGCGACACCGGCGCCGAGCGGAGAACGGGAAGAGGTCAGGTACGGCGCCGGATAGTCCCTTCACCACATTCGAAGATCCCGGCGCGATGCTCGAAGGTTCCCGGCGCTGGCGCCGGGAAGGCCTCTCGATCGGGCTCGTGCCGACCATGGGCGCGCTTCACGCGGGACATCTCAGCCTGATCGCGGAGGCACGCCGCGAAAACGCAATCGTTGTCGCCAGCGTCTTTGTGAACCCGATTCAATTTGCGCCCGGCGAGGATTTCGAGCGCTACCCGCGGGACCCGGCTCGGGACGCTGAGCAGCTGAGCGGCGCGGGGATCGATGCTGTCTACCGCCCGGCCGTGGAGGTGATGTACTACCCGGGAGCCAGCACCCGAGTCCATGTCGCTGGGATCTCGGATCGTCTCGAGGGTGCTGCTCGTCCCGGGCATTTCGACGGCGTCGCGACGGTGGTCAGCAAGCTTTTCACGGCCGTCGAGCCTGATCGGGCGTATTTCGGGCAGAAGGACGCGCAGCAGGTCGCAGTGGTGAGGCGGCTCGCACGCGACCTGGATTTTCCGGTTCAGATCCGCGTTTGCCCAACTGTCCGAGAGGCCGATGGCCTGGCGATGAGCTCGCGCAACGCTTACTTGGACCCTCAGGAGCGGGCCGCAGCAGGCTCCCTGAGCGCAGCTTTGAGGCTCGCCGCCGACGCCTACGCCGCGGGAGAGCGACGCCCCGAGCAGCTTCGGTCGGCGCTTCAAGCCCGGCTCGAAGCTGAACCGCTGGCGCAGGTCGAGTATGCCGAGGTGGTCGATCCGGAGACGTTCACGTCCCCGGGATCGCTGGCCGTGGTTGCCATCCGGATCGGAACCACCCGGCTGATCGACAACCATGACCTCTCGATGCGATTTCCGGGGTAACGCTCGGTAGTGCGTTACAATGGCGGTTCGTATTGGCGGAGGCCGTTATGACGACCAACACCACACCAATAATCCTTAGGGGGTACGTGCGTTGTCCAATGAGTCCGGTGCTGTCCTGACTGAACAAAAGGAGGCTACCGACCGAGACTCATCCGTACCGATGACGATGGAGGACTATCTCCACTACGAGGAGGAGGCCTTCAAGACCCCCAACCACGGGGACATCGTGGATGGGATCGTGGTACGGGTCGATGCGGACGAGGTCCTGGTCGATATCGGGGCCAAGGCCGAGGGTGTTATCTCGAGCAAAGAGCTCGGCATGCGCGGCGACGCGGATTCCGTCGGGCTCGAGCCCGGAGACCAGATCAAGGTCTACGTCCTCCAGCCCGAGAACGAGGAAGGCAACGTCGTTCTCAGCCTTCGCCGCGCTCGCGCCGAGACCACGTGGATCGTGGCCGCGGAGAAGCAGGCCGACGGCTCGGTCATCGAGGCGGACGTCCGCGAGCAGAACAAGGGCGGACTCATCGTCAACATCCTCGGCCTTCGAGGCTTCTTGCCCTCCAGCCAGGTGGCGCGGGCTTACGCGGGCAGCCTCGAGTCGCTGGTCAGCCAGCGGATCCCGGTCAAGATCCTTGAGGTCAACCGAAAGCGCAACCGCCTGATCGTCAGCCAGAAAGCTGCTGAGGATGAAGATCGCGCGCGCAAGCGGGAAGAGCTCTTCAGTCGACTGCAGACCGGCGCGACGGTCAAGGGGACAGTGTCCGGAATCACCAGCTACGGCGCGTTCGTGGATATCGGTGGTGCGGATGGCCTGATTCACATCTCCGAGCTGTCCTGGGACCGGGTCTCCAAGGTGACGGACGTCCTGCAGCTCGCCGACGAGGTCACTGTGAAGGTGATCAAGCTCGACCCCGAGCAGACGCGAATCTCGCTGTCCCTGCGGCAGCTGCAGCAGGACCCCTGGGAGCGGCTCGTGCAGTCAATGCCCATCGGCTCGATCGTCGAGGGGCAGGTCACCAAGACCAAGAAGTACGGGGCCTTCCTCCAGATCATGCCTGGGATCGAGGGCCTACTCCACATCTCCGAGCTGTCATGGGATCACGTGGAGCGAACTGAGGACGTGCTCAAGGTGGGGGAGACGCTGCAGGTGAAGGTGATCGGCATCGACACCGCCCGCCGGCGCATCTCGCTCAGCCTGAAGCAGCTCTCAGCGCCTCCGGCCAGCCTGGGCGCAAGTCGCGCAGAGAGGCGGCCGGACGAGTACGACGACGTCGAGGACGAGTCCTAGCCTCAGTTCGCGTTCTTAACAGGCAGGCCCGGTCTCAGACTTCAGCCTCCCGTCCCGGCCAGACGCTGAGCAGCGGGGGCGTAAACGGGGTCGATCTGGAGGGCGCGCCGGTAATCGGCGTGCGCTTGCGCAATCCGACCCAGCTGGGCCTCACGATCCCCGAGCTCGACGTACAGACTGGGCTCAGTCTCACCTAGGTCTGCAGCACGCCGCATCTGATCCACGCCTCGCGCCACCGATCCTTGGGCGGCGAGCGCCTGACCAAGGGCCCAGTGATAGCGGGCCTGGAGGGGATCGACAACCACGGAAAGCTCGGCCCGGCCCTGCAGATACCAGGCGTCGGCCAAAACCGGCAACACGCCAAGCGCGACGGCAACCAGGGCCATCGTCACGGCCGCCACTGAGCGCCAGACGCCTGGTCCGCGCGGTGTGAGAGTCGCCGATCTCGCCGAGGCTGCTGAGCTGGCATGGCCGACCTCGACCGCTCGGACAACCGACCACGCCGTACCCGCGAGCAGCCAAAAGGCGCCGGTTGCAGGAGCCCAGTCGAAATTGAAAAAGACCCAGACGGAGTATGCGACGCAGGCCGCCATCAAAGCCCCGACGTCGCTGGCCAACCGCGATCGCCAGGCGCCGCGGAACAGAATCAGGAGGATTACACCAATCGCAGCCACGCCAATAAGTCCCTGGGTTGCGGCGAAATCGAGGGGCCCGGAATGTATGCGATCGAAAGTGACGCCCGGTGACCAATCGCCGGTCAGAAATTGCCCCAGCGCGAGGCCCGTCGCGTCTTCGCCCCAGCCTGTCAAGGGTCGCGCCGAGATCATGTGAAGGCCGTCCTGCCAGAGGTGAATCCTCAGCGGGCCGGGGTCGCCGTTCAGCGAGCGCAGGGGTGACACGAGGATCAGGACCAGAGCCGCGGCCATGACAGCTGTCCCGGCGACCGCAGCGCCGACGGCCATCCTTCCTTTGAGCGAGAAGACCAGGAGCGTGAAACAGCCCGCGAGCGCACCGAGCCCACCGCTGCGCGAGGTTGTGGCTACCAGGCCGGCTGCCATGACGGCCACGCCCACCCACCACGCGCCCATTAGAGGACCGCGGCGCCATCCACGGGCGATGGCTATCGGCAGCGCCATCGCGATCAAAGCACCCAGTAGGTTGGCGTTTCCAAGGTTCCCGTCTGGCCGGTAGGAGACCTGTTGATACCACTGCAGCAGCGCCTCAAGACAGGCAACGGCCGTTCCGAAGACAAATGCCCTCACCAGCCAGTCGCGGGGCCGGCTGTCACGCAGGAGCCACACGGCCACGGCGAATAGCCCCAGGTAGGCAAGCCGCATCGGAAGCGACTCGTACCGGGTATATGAGCCCGCGAAGCTCAAGGGCCACGAGATTGAGAAGGCAAAGGCGAGAATCGCCGCACCGACGGCGGCAATCAGGGACCATCGCAGCCGACCCAGTCCAGGCCCACCGGGGCCCAAGAGGGCCAATCCTGTGCCCAGGCATGCACCTGCGATCACGATCGAGGCCCGAGGGAGGATGAATGAATCCTCGACTGTGGGTATAAAGGCAGTCGGCAGTG
>CATPBO010000053.1 GCA_955652835.1 Candidatus Dormiibacterota bacterium | reverse complement strand
GGCATCAGCATGAAGATGGTCGTCGCGATCATTCGGCACGAACGGCTGCAGGAGGTCCAGGACGTGCTCGACGAATGCGGCGTATCCGGAGTCACCGTCACCGAGGTCAAGGGCTGCGGCGCCCAGCGCGGTTATACCGAGAAGTACCGCGGGGCGGCCGTCCACATCTCGCTCCGGCCGCGGCTGAAAATCGAGGCGGTGATGAGGTCTGAGATCGTGCCGACCGTGGTCGACAAGATGGCCGAGGCCGCGAGGACGGGCGAGGTGGGGGACGGCAAGATCTTCGTCATTGGGGTCGAGGACGCCGTCCGGATTCGGACCGGCGAGCACGGACCGGAAACCGTCCAGCACGCCGAACGATCCATGTGGGGCCACTAAAAATATGAGCGGGAACCCGCATGGTTCCCGCTCATCGCCCGGTCGGCTCTGCCGACGGGGCTGCTCACCCTCCGGTATACGGTTGGGATTAATTTAGGAATCTGAAGCCCAGCTACGCCAGCAGGCTAAGGGACAAAGTTGCGACCGGGCGTAGCCCGGTCGCCCTGGCGACGCTGGTACGAAGAAAGCGGCCAGGAATTTTCCCCGGCCGCTTTGCTTCTACTGGAGCGGTTAATTCGTCGCGGCTGTTTCGGCCACGCCGGCAGCGCTTGCCAGGTTGGCGTTCTTCTCGATCCACGCCTTGATCGGGGCCGCCCCGCCGGGGTATCCGACCAGGCGGTCGACCAGCTTCCCGTCCCGGAAAATACCGAGGGTCGGGATGCCCATCACGCCGTACCGGATGGCGATGTCCTGGTTGACGTCCACGTCAAGCTTGCCGATCGTCACCTTGCCGGCGTACTCGCCCGCCAGCTGCTCCACCACCGGACTCATCATCCGGCACGGACCGCACCAGTCCGCGTAGAAATCGACCACGACAGGTTCATTCGCTTTGAGCACGTCAGCCTCGAAAGTGGGGCCATCGAAGTGCTTCATGTTTTCCATGACTACTAGAAGGTCGCCAGGGCCTCAGGTATTCCGAACCGGGTGGACCCCATAATCGGCCAGTGGCGACGGTCCCGGCGGAACACCCCGCGTCGGTCCTCCAGCAAGCTTTCCGCCAGTTCGGGGCGCGCCTCTTCGAGGCCGGGCCGGGGCTGATCACCTGGATCCTGCTCCTGGCGCCGGCCTGGATCCCGATCATCTTCCATTCGCCAGGCGCGCTCGCCATTTCGGCTGCGGTATTCGTGTTCGACATCTACTGGTTCTTTCGGGCATTTACAGTGGTAACCGGTGTCTACAGCACCATGTGGCGGTTGCGGCGCGACATGGCCAGAGACTGGCTGGCGGTGTGCCGCGAGGACCAGAAACAGGGCACCCACGACCCTCTTCAGTACTACCACCTCTGCGTGATCCCGACCTACACGGAGCCGTACCACCTGCTGGAGCGGACCGTGCAGGCGATCGTCGATTCGAACTATCCGGCCGAGCTGAAGATGGTCGGCATCATCACCCGCGAGACGGACAAGCCTGGCTGGGAGAACGTGGCTCGGCTGAGAGAGAAGTTCGGCAGCCAGCTGCGGGGTTTCTACCACATCAAAGATCCCCTCGAGCCGGGCATCGTGATCGGCAAATCGGCGGCGATGAACTGGGGAGGGCGCTGGATGGTCCGGGTGCTGACGGAGGAGGGCTACAACCTCGACCAGATCCTGATTACTGACCTGGACTCGGATTACCGCGTCCACCCGCAGTACTTCGCCTGGATCAGCTGGCACCACGTCCGCGAACTGCTGCGCGACTATGTCATCTGGCAGCCGGTGCCGCTGTTTCACAACAACATCTGGCAGGTCCCGATGGCGGTGCGCATCATGTCCGCCAGCACGTCGCAATGGCAGATGTTCCTTCACTCGCGACCACATCGCTTGGTCGCGTTCAGCAGCTACACGTGCAGCCTGGAATTCGTGCGCAAAGTCGGCTACTGGGACAAAGACGTCATTCCCGAAGACTCGCGGTTCTACTGGAAGGCGTTCTTCACATTCGGTCAGCGTTTTTCGGTCAAGTCGGTCTACCTGCCGATCTACGGAGACTCGCCCAACTCGGGCGACTATGCATCCACGCACATGAGCCAGTACAACCAGATCAAACGCTGGGCGTGGGGCATCACCGACGTGCCCTATGTGCTGGCCCGGATCTTCAGGCACCCTGAGATCCCGTTGTGGCTGCGGATCCATCGGTTCATGAACCTCTTCCTGAACCACCTCAACTGGATCTTCCTGCCGTTGCTCCTGATGTTCGGCGCGTCGGTGCCGCTGTGGGTCAGCGTCGACTTCTCGCTGACCGACCTCGGGCAGACCCTATGGACATACTCCGGCATCCTCCTGACGACGACGCTGTTCACCGTCGTGTTTTTCCTTTATTTCGAGATCCGGATGCTGCCGCCTAAGCCGCCGGACTGGCCGCTCTGGAAGAAGGGAGCCGTGTACGTGCAGTACCTTGCTTATCCGATCGTGGGCCTCGTGTTGAGCGTGCTTCCCGCGCTGGAGGCGCACACACGTCTTTTGTTCGGCCGCTACCTTGAATATCGCGTCACTGAGAAGGTGTGATCGATTGGACGATTCCGGTGCACGCACCATCGCCACCACCATTGGCGCGCTCTTTCACTCGGTGCACGATCAGATGCGCGAACACGTCCGTGGCATGGACCGCGGCACTCTGAACTGGAAGCCGCTTCCGCTGGCGAATTCGATCGCGGTGCTCATCGTCCATACGCTGGGTTCAGAAAAAGAGATGATCCGAGCGGTTCGGTCGCTGGCAACAGAGCGCGATCGGGCGGCCGAGTTCCGGGCGGAGGTGGATGCCGCCGAGCTCCTGGCGCTCCTGGACCAGGCCGATCAAGAGCTGGACGAGCACCTCGGCGCGCTGACGGGGGCGGACCTGACCGAGATGCGTCCGCGCGGTGACCGACCGCCGCGGCCGGGTCTTGACTGGCTGGTTTCGAACTACGGGCACGCGCGCGAACACCAGGCGCAGATCGAGCTGACAAAACAGCTCTACGACAGCAGAACATGAATATGAGAAGGAACCGGCTCGGTTCCTTCTGCGCGCCAGGCGCGAGCAGGATGGGACTTACTGATCGCATCGCCCGTGCGTGTTGCCGCCGACGGGGCTGGTCATCCTCCCGGGATGGGATTTTCGAAAGTCACTCCTTGCAACGACTTGGAGGCGATTTGAACAAAGTCGCAGCCGGGTTAAACCCGGCTGCCCCTGCAACGCTAGCGAGCGTTGAAGACCCGGCTCACGCTCCGCAGACGGGGCCGCTAAACCAGGGTAAGCAGAAACTGGGCCCGGCGAGTGCCCATAGCGTCAGCCCCGCAAGGAAGGCCAGGAAAAGCAGCCAGCCCGTGCCCGTATAGATGTTCCGGCCGGGCACCGGCCATCTCTTCCAGCCGAAGCGCTTGGCCAACCGCGGTCCGGCGATGCTGTCGATGAATGGCCACAGCACCAAGGCCCCGACGATGATGGCCGGGGTGCCCAGCGCCATGATGAGCTCCGGGCCCAGCTTCAGGACCTGGAAAAGGAAGAGGAAGTACCAGTCTGGTCGCGGGATCGTCACCGCCCGCGGGTCGGCCACGGGCTCAAGCTGAAGGTTCTTCTGCACAAACGCGGAGAGCAGGCCGACTGTGACCAGCATGACCACGGCGATGATCGGATACGGCCAGAAATGGTCCGGAAAGAAGGGATGGGTTTCGTCGTCGGGCATGTCGTCTGCGAGATGGTGGCCGGCGTCGCCCATCAGGATGGGGAAGAGGGCAAGCCCGACGACGACCGGGTACAGGATGTGGTCGGGACCGATCGGCAATCGCTTCCACTCCGGCTCGAGCGTGTGTCCGGCGTGGCTGTCCACCTCGACCACCGGAAGCTCGTGGGGGGGGGCTGCCGCCGCTCCGGGGCCTTGCCTGTGGACGCCTTTATCGCTCACAGCGGCTCCGAGATGCCGTGCGCGCGGATAAAGCGGAAGTGGATGTACATCAGCAGCACGATGAGCCCGGGCAGCAGGAATACGTGGATGGTGAAGAAGCGCTGAAGTGTGGGCGGGCCGACCACCGGTCCGCCCTGCAGGACGTCGCGGATGAAAGCGCCGAGCTGAGCAGGGGGGGTCAGGCCGCCGATCCTGATCGTAACCTCGGTTGCGAAGTAGGCCTTGGTGTCCCAGGGCAGCAGGTAGCCGGTCAGTGAGAGGGCCAGGATGCAGAGAAGCATGATCACGCCGACAATCCAGTTCAGCTCGCGAGGGGCGCGATAAGAGCCCGTCCAGTAGACGCGGGACATGTGGATGAGGACCATGATGATCAGGATGTTGGCTCCCCAGAAGTGGGAGCCGCGGATCAGCCATCCAAGGTACTGCGTGTTTTGTATAAACAAGACGCTGTTGTATGCAGGCGAGTTGCCGGGAGTCCCAGCGTCAGGGACGTAGTAGAACGAGAGAAAGACTCCGGTCAGCAACTGGATGGCGACGAGAATGAAGACCATCCCACCGAAGCAGTAATAGAAGGCATTGGCGAAGTTCGGCACGCGCTGGTAGAGCGACTCGTCCACAGCCTTGGTGAAGGGGTAGCGCTCATCGAGCCAATTCACTACCGCCATCTGGATCTCGCGCGGGTGGGGAATTGCCATTCGCTAGAACCCTAAGGTGAGGCCGTCGACCTGGATGGTCTTGGCGTCGCTGCCCTGCTTCCAGGTCAGGTGCGACAGCGGTGCGGGTGCCGGGCCGCGCAGCACCGTGCCGTCGAGGTGAAAGCGTGAGCCATGGCATGGGCAGTCAAACGTCTTGGCGCTTTCATTCAGCGCGATTGAGCAGCCGAGGTGCGAGCAGTTGATGGCGAAGACGTTGATCTTCCCCTGGTTCTTCACGACGAAACCCCCAAACGCGAGGTCGCCGGCAGCGTTGCCGCCACCCCCGTCCGCCATGATGAACGCGGAATTGGGGCTCGTTGGGGCGCTGAACTTGACCGCCTGACCGTCGGTGATTTGGTCCATCGGCGTGTCGAGGGCGATCGTCAGCGGTCCCTTTCTCTGGCCCTTGGGCGGTGCCGGCCACAGGAAGACGAGTAGGGGCGGAAGGGCGGTGACGATGGTCGCAGTCATGAGGCTCCCGATCCACCAGCCGAGGAAGGTGCGACGGGTGAACCCCCGCTTCCGTACCGCAGCGTCTGCCATACGACCCAAATGTTAGCTTCCCAGCAACCTTTAAAGTACGGGCGGCAAACCCACCGCCTGCCGCACCTCGGCAAGGGTTTGGCGTGCCACGGCACGGGCAGCCTCGCTGCCCGCCTCGAGGATGCCTGCGACCCGTTCCTGGCTCAGCTCGGCGCGCACCTCGCGGAATGGCTGGAAAGTCTCGATGATCCGCTCGGCGAGCAGCTCCTTCTTCTTACCGCATCCGATCTGCGCCTTGCGGCACAGGTCCCAATAGTGCTGCCAATCGTCAAAGAAGAACTTGTATAGGGCGCATACGTTGCAGGTCCGGGGGTGCCCCGGTTGAGTCATGTAGGTGCGCTTGACGTCGGTGACCATGCTGCGCACCTGCTTGCGGATGACCTCGGGATCATCGGTCACACCCACGATGTTGCCGACGGTCTTGGACATGCGCTGCTTGCCGTCGGTACCCTTGATGTTCGGAGCCTCGGTCAGCAGCGCGCGGGGTTCGGGGAAGACCGGCGCATAGGTGCGGTTGAACTTGCGCACGACCTCACGGATCAGCTCCAGGTGGGGAAGCTGGTCTTTTCCTACCGGCACGCCTTGACCCTTGACCATGACGATGTCCGCTCCCTGGAGGACCGGGTACGAAAGCAACCCGAGGTTCACGTTGTCGGGATGCTTTTTCGCCATCTCCTTAAATGTGGGCGTCCGGAGCACCCAGCTCAGCGGCGTCACCATCGAAAGGAGGAGCGAGAGCTCTGCGACCTCTGGGACCTTCGACTGCTGATAGATGACGCTGCGCTTGGGGTCGAGGCCGACGGCCAGCAGGTCGGCCGTCAGGTCGAAGATCTTGGCTTCGACCGTGTGGCCGTCCGGTTCGGTGGTGAGGGCGTGGTAGTCGGCGACGAAGTAGAAGCACTCGTACTGGTTCTGGAGCTCGACCCAGTTCTTGGCGGCTCCCAGGTAGTTTCCCAGGTGGAAACGACCCGTCGGGCGCATGCCGCTGAGAATTCGCATTCGCTCGGCCATTTGGCGAACGAGTCTACATATGACAGGGAACCGGCTCGGTACCCTCTCATATGTCTACGATTTGCCGAGTTGCCTGATCAGGACCTAACGCCCGACCTACCGGCGCCGGCTGCCGGGCTGGGTTCGCGGGCGCTTCGCAACACTGTCATCGTCCTCGCCGCAAAGGTCGTCGCGCGGCTGATCGCGCTGGTCACCGTGCTCGCCATGCTCCGCTATCTGAAGCCCACGCCATATGGCGCGTTTGCGACGTTGGTCAACTACACCTCGATCGTCAGCGTCGTGCTCGACCTGGGATTCAACGTCTTGTTCGTCCGAGAGGGCGCGCGGCACCCCGACCAGATTCAGCGCTACCTCCGCAATGTCATGTCGCTCCGGATCCTGATGTCGGTTGTCAGCTTCGTGCTGCTGGCCATCGCGCTGAGCGTCAACCGGCTCGGCGACCTGCTGGTTCCAGGCTTTCTCCTCATGGTCCTGACCTCCTACTCAACCCTCCTTCGCAACGGCCTGTATGCAGTGCAGAAGCTCGGCTACGAGGCAGTCGCGGTGGTACTCGAGAGCCTGGTCCTGCTGGCGCTGGTGCTGTTTGGAATCAAGACCGGGCGCGGTGTCACCTACTTCGTCTGGGCCTATGCCGCGCAGTACGCGTTCAGCTGCGCGTACTTTGCGGTCGTGCTGGCGGCCAAGCGGATTGCCGTGATCGGATGGCAGCTCGAGCTTCCCCTTCTTCGCGAGTGGTTCTGGAAAGGTCTTCCCTTTGCGTTCACCTTCGTGCTCACGATCCTTTATTTCAGGATCGACCAGCCGCTCGTGTACGCGCTCCGGCCGCACGTCGAAGCGGGTCTGTATGGAGCCGCCTACAAACCGTTTGAGGCGCTGCTCTTCATTCCGATGACCTTCCTGTCGGTTGTCTTCCCGGTCCTGTCCGTGTACCACCGAGAAAGACCGAACGATTTCCTCGACGCGGTCAACCGATTCTTCAAAGCGCTTTTACTCCTCGGGTGGCCGATGAGCGTCGGCATCTTCGTGCTCGCGCACCCGCTCAACCACGCCTTGTTTGGGGATGCGTACAACCTTTCGGAGCCGGCGCTTCGAATCCTCTCCCTGTCGCTCGGCTTTGCCTTCGTGAACAACGCGTTCATCGGCGCGTTGAGCGCTGCCGATCGCCAGTCGTCTTTCACCTGGGCGGCGGCATGGAGCCTCGTCGCCAATCTCGGTCTGAACCTCGCGCTGATTCCGGCCTTCGGCTATGTGGGTGCAAGCTGGGCGACAGTGATGACAGAGGTCGTGTTGGGTGCCGTCGCATGGACGCTGACCGCGCGCCATATCGGCCGCGTGCCGGTGGTTCGGCAGAGCTGGCGCGTCATACTGGCCGGCCTCGTCATGGGCGCGGCCGTGTTTCCCTTGCGTGACATGGGTGGGGTGGCGCTGGCGATTCCCATCGTGGTGGGCGTCGCGGTGTACGCCGCCGCGGTGCTGGTGCTGCGCGCGTTGACCAGCGAAGAGATCTCTTGGGCGCGGCGCGCCTTGGCGTTGGCCCGATGAGCCCGAAACCTCTTTTCCTCAAACCTCGCGGAGCTGTGGAGCTCGTACCATGGGAAGAGATCGCAGTCGACTCCCCTGGGCTGGGACCTCGGACCAGGCTGGATGAGGCGCAGTTTGTCGCCCTGGACGTCGAGACCACTGGAAACGCGCCGTTCCTCGTGCTGGAGATCGGCGCGGAGCGCTTCCGCCTGGACGGGCCACTCTCTTTCTTCGACACGCTCGTCGACTGCCAGGCGCCAATTAACCCGTACGCTCACAGGCGCCATCACATCGACCGTTCGATGCTCATCGGCGCACCCGAGTTTCGCGACGCCCGCCGGGCCTTCCTGCGCTTCGCTCATGGCGCGGTGCTGGTCGAGCACAGCCACGATGCCTTCGACACGTGGCTCGTCGGTCGCGGCCTGGAGAGCCCGCTCGAGCACCCGATCATCGACACCTCCGCCCTGGCGCGGCTCGTGCTGGAGTTTCCCAAGGGCCAGACTCCTGGCCTCGCGCGGCTCGTCGAGGAGCTCGCCCTCGACGTCACTCCCGCGCATGCGGCGCTCGACGATGCGCGGGCGACCGCCATGGTGTTCCGCGCACTGATCGCCCGCACCCAGGAGAAGTTCGGGTGGACGACTGTGGGCGAGGTCCTGGCGGCTCTGCCCCGTCCGATCGTCGACCGGACGGCGCCTAGTCGAAGAGCGTCAGCTGCAGGTCGGGCTCCGGGTGCTCGAGGCCAGAAAGCCCCACCCCGATCAGACGCACCGGGCGAGACTCAACGTGTGACTTCTCCAACGCCGAGCGTGCGGCGCGGAAGATCGTCTCGACGTCGTCGGTCGGGCTCGTCCGGCTCACCTGGCGGCTCACGAGCCTGAAGTCAGGCAGCTTCAACTTCACGTAGATCGTTCGCGCGCGGACGTCGTCGGCCTTCAGTCGGTCGACCACTCGATCGGTCAGCTCGCGAAGGGCTTTTTCCAGCTCGCCGCGATCGCTGACGTCCTGCTCGAAGGTCGTCTCGGCCGAGATGGTCTTGGCGGGTTTGCTGCCGTCGACCGGAGACCGGTCGCGCCCCTGCGCGAATCGCTGAAGGACGGCGCCCCCTACTCCGAGCACCTGGACAAGCCGCTGAGTCTCGTATGCCG
>CATPBO010000052.1 GCA_955652835.1 Candidatus Dormiibacterota bacterium | reverse complement strand
TCCGCCTTGAGTCGTTCGACCACACGTTCGGTCAGCTCGCGAAGCGCCGTCTCGAGCTGGGCGAGGTCGCTCACGTCACGCTCGAAGGTGATCTCGGCGGAAATCGTCTTCGCCGGCTTGCTGCCGTCGACCGGCGATCGGTCGCGCCCCTGCGCGAACCGCTGAAGGACGGCGCCGCCCACTCCGAGCACCTGGACAAGCCGCTGAGTCTCGTAAGCCGCGAGCTCCCCGACCGTGCGTAGACCCATGGCGTGCAGCCGTTCTTCTGTTTTGGGTCCGAGGCCCGGGATGACACCGATGGGGAGCGCAGCCAGGAAATCGGCCTCGGCGCCCGGCGGCACCAGGACGAGACCGTCGGGTTTGTGAGTCCCACTCGCGACCTTGGCCACGAGCTTCGAGGTCGCGCCTCCGACCGACGCGGTGAGGCCAACCTCGGTGTGGATCTGGAACTTGATGCGACGTGCCACATCCTCGGCGTTCGAGGTTCCGTGGCGGGTCCGCGCCGTGACGTCGAGGTAGGCCTCGTCGAGCGCCATGCCCTCGACGAGCTCGGGTGATGTGAATCGGCGGAAGATCTGATGCACCGACCGGCTCGAGTCGCGGTATCGAGCGCCATCCGGCGTCACCACCATCAGCTGAGGGCAAAGCTGCAGCGCCTCATGCAAAGGCATCGCTGAGCGCACCCCGAAAGCCCTTGCCTCGTACGACGCGCCCATGACGACCGCCCTTTTCGACCGGCCGGCCACTGCAACAGGAATGCCACGCAGCTTTGGATCGTCTCGCTGATGGACAGATGTATAGAAGGCGTCCAGGTCGACGTGGAGGATTGTTCGCGGCCAGTTGTCAGGTCTCGGCATGCTCTAGTGTCGCGGCCAGTCTGCCACAACACCTTGTGGCTTACTCTCGGTTGGGGCGCCCTTTATGGGCCGATACCCCACTCCTTGAGCAACGCCGCCGCATTGGGCATGATGACAACTAGAACCACGGCGGTGGCCACGGCCACAACCGCAACAAGGACCGCGATTCCGATCGCGATGACGCCTCCCCCGCGAATTTGAGAACCGACGGTCCGCTCCGGGCGTGCAGGTTCCCAGGCGTTCCCGTTCCACCGCCACAGCCGATCCTGGGAAAGCGCCGCCCTCCATTCCGCCCCGTCCCACCACCAGAAACCGTCGGCCGAGTAGCGGGTTTGAGGCCTGACCGGTGCCGGTACGCCGGCATCTCTCATGCCCGAAGCCTAGCCGAGGACCGCAAGTAGAATCCTTCAAGCATGAAGGGCGTCATCCTGGCGGGAGGTACGGGTAGCCGGCTGCATCCTCTAACCCGGATCACCAATAAGCACCTGCTGCCGATCTACGACCGCCCGATGATCAGCTACGCGATCGAGGCGCTGGTCATGGCCGGCGTCACCGAGATGATGCTGGTCACCGGCGGCACTCACGCCGGCGAGTTCCTGCGCCTGCTCGGCAACGGGCAGGAGTTCGGCATTGACAGGCTGTTCTATGCGTACCAGGACAAGCCAGGTGGCATCGCCGAGGCGCTCGGCCTGGCGGAGAAGTTCGTGGGGGGCGATCGCGCCGTGGTCCTGCTCGGGGACAATATTTTCGGGCGGTCGATCCGTCACTGCGCCGAGGCCTTTCGCAAGCAAGAGCGCGGCGCCCGTGTCGTGCTCTCAGAAGAGAGCGATCCAGATCACCTTCGCCACCTTGGGGTGGCGCAGCTCAACGGGAGCCGTCGCATCGAGCGAATCATCGAAAAGCCCGAGCACCCCCCAAGTGAGTACGCGGTCACCGGCGTGTACTTCTACGACGAAACCGTGTGGGAGGTACTGCCGGACCTCAAGCCGTCCGGGCGTGGGGAGCTCGAAATCACCGACGTCAACAACTGGTATCTCGAGCGAGGCCTCATGGAGTACGACATCCTCGAAGGCTTTTGGGGCGACGCGGGCGAATCCATGGCTGCCTACTACGCGGCAAACGATTTCGTCCGTGCACATGGCGCAAACCAGGAGGCTGGATCTTGAACGCGGCAGTCATCGAGGGTGTCGTGTTGAAGGAGCTGGTCACGCACACCGATGAACGCGGCTTCTTCCGTGAGGTGATCCGCGAGACAGACGAGTTCTTTGACCACTTCGGCCAGTGGAGCCATTCCCTCATGTACCCAGGCACCGCCAAGGCCTGGCACATACACAAGCGCCAGACCGACTGGTGGTACGTCATCGGAGCGCTCAAGGTCGCGCTTTACGACACCCGCGAAGGGTCGCCGACGAAGGGAAAGCTGATGGAGTTTCTGATGGGAGACACCAACGCGAGCTGCGTCAAGATTCCGCCGGGTGTGGCGCACGGATGCCGAGCGCTGGAGCTGAGCCACATCCTCTACGTCACGTCGAGCGTCTATGCGCCGGATGACGAGGGCAGGATTCCTCACGACGATCCAACGATCGGTTACGACTGGACCGCAGGTCCCGCGATCAAGTGACGGGACGTAGGCCGGCTCGGCTCCTGGTCGCGGGAGCCGCGGGTTTCATAGGCTCCAACTTCGTGCGGCTGATCCGCACCACACGGCCCGAGGTCCACGTCACCGTGGTCGACAAGTTGACGTACGCAGGCAACCTTGCGAACCTCGCGGAGTTCGAAGGGCAGCCTGGCTACCGATTCGTTCACGGCGACATCTGCGACCCAGAGCTGGTCGACTCGCTCGCGGCCGAGGCCGACGCGATCGTCAATTTCGCCGCCGAGACCCATGTCGACCGATCGCTCATGGATCCCTTTGCCTTCATTGAGACTGACGTGCGCGGCACCGCGGTGCTCTGCGAGGCGGCGCGCAAGCATCGACACGAGGTCTTCTTGCTCGTCAGCACTGACGAGGTCTATGGCGACGTGTCCAGCGGCCGCTCTCGCGAGGAGGACGGGTTCAAGCCTCGCAGCCCGTACTCGGCCAGCAAGGCTGGAGGCGAGCATCTGGCTCGCGCTTATGCGGAAAGCTTCGGGCTGCCGCTGCTCGTCACGCGCGGTTCGAACAACTATGGGCCCTATCAATACCCCGAGAAACTGATCCCGGTCTTGATCAGCAACGCAATCGACGACCTGCCTCTCCCGCTGTACAACGATGGGTCGGCGGTGCGCGATTACGTGTACGTCGAGGATCATTGCCGCGCCATCGACATGGTCCTTCACGAGGCGCCGATCGGCGGCGTGTACAACGTCGGCACCGGGGCGGAGACATCCGGCCTGCAGGTGGCAGAGGCGGTGCTCGAGATCATGGGCAAACCCAAGAGCCTTATCGAGTTCGTCGCCGACCGGCTGGGTCACGATTATCGGTACGCCCTGGACATCGCCCGCATCACTGAACTCGGTTGGGAGCCGAGGGTCAGCTTCGGCGAGGGCCTCGAGCGAACTGTCCGCTGGTACCAGGAGCACCCGGAATGGTGGCGCCCGCTCAAGTCGGGCGAGTACTGGGAGTACTACAAGCGGAACTACCGCCCGCTCACAACTACTTCCTAAAGCGTCCCGCGAGGCCGCGGCGGTACCACTTGAGGTACCGCGGGAGCCACTGCCACAGCTGAAACCGACTCTGTCCCGCCGTGCGGTCGCGCCAGGTCGTCGGCACCTCGGCCACTCGCATACCCAGCAGGTGTGCCTTGACTGTCAGCTCCAGCCCGAGCTCGAAGCCGCCCGTCGACTCGATCGTCACCTGATTCAGCAGGCGCTTGGAGTACATCCGGAAGTTGCTTGTCGCATCGTGCACCGGGACCCCACCAACCCAGTGAAGTGACAACCCTGCGGCACGTGACATCGAGCGCTTGAGAAACGGTCCGCCCAGCTGATGGCCGCCAGCCACATAGCGTGAGCCCGCTACGACATCGGCCCCTCCGCGCGCCAGCTCGTACATCGCGTCGATGTCGTCTGGATCGTCCGACCCGTCGCCCATGGTCACCAGCACGTAAGCGGCGCGTGCCGCGCGAAGGCCGGACTTCATCGCATTGAGCACGCCGCGCCCGAGGGTGTTGCGATGAAGCCGGAGCTCCGGCATCTCGGCCTGGAGCCGCTTCACCACGGGCACGGTGGTGTCCTCGTCAAAGTCGTGCACGACAAGCACCTCGAGCGGCCGAGTGTGGGTCCGCTCCACGACCCCGCGCAGGGTCGGCACGACGTTCTCGCCTTCGTTGTAGACAGGAATCACGACGCTGAGAGCGGGCACATTAGTGATGGCCGGCGTGTTTCCGATCAGATCCGGCCCGCCTTGATCTCTTCGCGAATCCAGGGAATCACTTCGTCCAGCATCTCATCGAGCGAGGTCGTGGCCTCGAAGCCGAGCACCTCGCGCGCCTTGTTCACGTCCGGCACGCGCATCTGCACGTCGTGCTCGTAAGGCGCGTCCGAAACAAGGTGAAGTGGCCTTTCCGGCCCGTGAACCTTGCGCCAGATGACCTCCGCCAGCTCCCGCACGGTTGTGGATTGAGCGGTCGAGAGGTTGAAGTCCTCATTCAGCGCCTTCTCAGATTCCATGGCCATCCGGATGCCGCGCGCCAGGTCTCCGCCGTACGTGTAATGACGCACCTGGCCGCCATCGCCGAGGATGTGCACCGGATCCTGGTCCTTCAACGCCTTCTGAGAGAGGTCGGGGACGACGTGGCTCATCGCGAGCTTCACGTTCCCGCTCATAACCTGGTGGTCGCGCAAAGCGCGCCGCTCCCCGATACCGACGCAGTTGAACGGCCGCACGATCGTGAAAGGCAAGCCGTACTGCTCGTGGGCACCGCGCGCGAAGAACTCCGTCGCCAGCTTCTGAAAGCCGTAGGTCGATTTGGGCGGGGGACTGGTGAGCTGGGCGCCCTCAGGTGTGGGAAACACCGACGCGGATTCGAACACCATGCTGCTGGAGATAACCGTGATCTTCTTCAGCCGGCCGAGCCGGTGCGCGGCGATCGCGGCGTCGAATGTGGCGGCGCAGATGCGCTCGTTTTCCGCGAGCAGGTCGTAGGCGAACTCGTGGAAGTAGGAGATCCCGCCGATCATCGCCGCCCCCGCGACCAGCTGGTCGCAGCCGGCGGCGAGCTCGGTCAGCAGTGTTGCGTTCTTGGCGTCACCCTCGACGAGCCGGTACCGCGGGTCGCCATCGAAGCTGCGTTTGACCGGGCCGTACTTGCTGAAGTTGTCGACTCCGATCACCTCGTGCCCGGCCTGAAGCAGATCGGCGACGAGGTAACCGCAGATGAAGCCGGCGGCGCCAGTGACGAGTACCTTCAAAGGCGGATGGGTCCGGTCATCCCCCAGATGTCGACCACTTCGCGACCGTCAAGCGCGAGTTTTCGGTATGCGCGATGGGGTGCGGCGACCACGAGCACGTCGGCCTCGCTCAAGACTTTCTCGAGCGGTTCGAAGGTCGGGTCGTCAATGAACGGGTCCGTGCACATGACGCGCGCGCCTTTGAAGGCAGCCAGCTTGCGGAGCTTGTAGCTCAGCGATGCGCGCGGGTCGTCGGACTCGCCCTTGAAAGCCATCCCCAGGATCCCGACCGTTCGCCCCTGGAGCGGCCGCCGCGAGTTGAGCGTGTCGACGATGTAGTTGGGCAGCCCCTCGTTGATCTGCATGGCCGCCTGGCCCATCGGAAAGTGGTCGGGGGTGAAGGCCGACAGTTGCATCGTGTCTTTCAACAGGCACGGCCCGGCCGCAAAGCCCGGGCCGGGAAGGTCCTGGGCGCGTGGGTAGTCGTGGCGGATGGCGTCGAGCACCCGGTTGTAATCAACGCCTGATCGATGTGCGATCTGGAAGAACTGGTTGGCGATCGCGAACTTCATGTAGCGCCAGGTGTTGGTCAGCAGCTTGGCAAGCTCCGCCTCGACGGGCGTCGTGCGTACGACGGCCACGCCCAGCCGCTCAAACAAGAGGCTTGCTTTCTCGAAGGCGCCGTCCGATGAAGCCCCCACCAGCTGCGGCAGGGTTCGCAGCTCTTCCAGCGCATGACCCTCGGCGATGCGTTCTGGGCAAAAAACGACCTCGGCTTCAACGCCTGCGGCGCGCAGTCGCCGCTCAACCGACTCGGTAGTACCTGGGAAGACCGTGGACCGAAGGACGATCAGGGAGCCTTTCTTCAAGTGCGGGACCAGGTCGTCCACGACCTTGTCGAAGATGCGCACCGACGGGTTCATGAACTCGTCGATCGGGGTCCCGATGACCAGGATGACCGTGTTGGTGCGCTCGATCATGCTTGGATCAGAAGCCAGCTGTAGCCGGCCACTCGGCAAAAGGTCTTTGAGGAGCGCTTCCGCGCCGTTCTCGAGGAACGGGACGTTGCCTGCCTTGACCTGGTCTACCTTGGCGGCGTCGATGTCGTCGATGCCCACGCGGTAACCGCAGTCGGCAAGCGATAGCGCGAGTGGCAGGCCGACGTGGCCGCAGCCGCCGACGACGACCATATCAAGGGGGTCCATGGCGGCCAAATTATGATGGCTCGACTCGTGAACTCATCTCGGGTGCTGTTGGATATGCGGCCGATGCAGGGCCCGAGCGCGGGTCGAGGGGTGGGTTCGTACGCCAAGGGGCTGCTCAAGGGGCTGATCGCCGAAGGGTTCGACTCGAAGCTGACGCTCCTGCTGGACGCCGGCTTGGATGAGCCGGAGCTACCGCCAGGTCGCTACGAGCTTGCCGGCTCGCGCCGTCGCTACCGAGGTCAGCTCGCGGCCTATGAGGACGCCGTCGCGCTGCGGGCGGACCTCGAGCGCATCAAACCTTCGCTCTACCACGCGATCGACCTGCGCATGCCCGGCCGGTCCCCGGTGCCGTTCGTCGTCACGCTCCACGACCTGATTCCATGGGCGTGGGGCGGACCGCGGATGGCCGGCGAGCGACTGCGGTTCTGGGTCGGGCGCCGTCTGCTCAAGCGCGCTGACATGGTGATCGCGGTCTCGCAATCGACCGCGACCGACGCCGCGCGATTTGCGGGGGTCGACCCGCGGCGCGTCCGGGTCGTATACGAAGCGCCCGGCGAGATGTTCACTCCCAAAGACGGAGCGCCGGAGCGGGTCAAGCAGCATTGGGGCGTGGAGCCTGGCTACCTGCTGTTCGTGGGCGCCCTCGATGCGCGCAAGGACCCGTCGTCGCTGCTCCGCGCGTGGACCGCAGCCCGGCAGGTGCGGCCGCAGCTGCGGCTGGTGGTCGCCGGCGATCCAGGGCGGCAGGCGCCGTCGAGCATGCCGGACGCCAGGATGCTCGGCCGCGTGGACGACGCGGAGCTGGCCGATCTCTACACGGCTGCCGGCTGCTTCGTGTTCCCGAGCCGCTACGAGGGTTTTGGGCTTCCGTGCCTCGAGGCGATGGCGTGCGGGTGCCCCGTCGCCACGTTTCGCAACTCGAGCTTGCCGGAAGTGGTCGACGATGCAGGAGAGCTCGTCGATGACGGCGACGCCGACGCGCTCGGCCGCGCCGCGGCAGGCATGTGCGTGGAGCCGGATCGGTGGCGTCGCGCCGGGCTCGAGAGGGCAAAGCAATTCAGCTGGCGCAAGACCGCGAAGCAGACGATCGCGATTTACGAATCGCTGCTGCGGCGGTAACCCGCGCAAAATTCGCGCCCGCGGCGCCAAACATGCGCTGGCGATCCTCTGAATAGGCCCGGTTGGCGCCAACGAGCGCCTCGTGAGCATTACGGGACATGCTCCTCAAGGGATAATCCCTCCGAATTGAGCAAAGTCGCGGTCATCGGGGCCGGTTACGTCGGCCTGACCACCGCCGCGTGCCTGGCCGACCTTGGCAACGACGTGACGGTCGTCGACATTAACCGCGAGAAGATCGCCCAGCTCAAGAGCCGCCGGGTCCCCTTCTACGAGCCCGGGCTGAACGAGCTGGTCGAGCGCAATGCCCGAGCCGGCCGGCTTCGGTTCACGACCGCGTACGAGGACGCCGTTCCCGGCGCGGAGTACGCCATCATCGCGGTGAGCACGCCCGAAGGTGAGGGCGGCGAAGCCGACCTTTCTCATGTCGAGGCGGCGGCGGATTCAATCGCCCAGTCCATGGATGGGCCGCTCGTGGTCGTCAACAAGTCCACGGTGCCGCCGCTGACCGGCGACATGGTCTCGAGTGTGCTCCGCAAGCACCCACGCGGCCATCTGGCCGCGGTGGTGTCGAATCCCGAGTTCCTTCGCGAGGGCTCAGCAATCCATGACTTCATGCATCCTGACCGGGTCGTGATCGGCAGCCACGACCGCGAGGCGGCCGACAAGGTCGCTCGGCTGTATGCCCCGCTCGACGCACCAATCCTGATCACCCCCAACATCTACACGGCCGAGATGGTGAAGTACGGGTCCAACGCATTCCTTGCCGCTCGGATCTCGTTCATCAACGAGATCGCGCGCATCTGCGAGCGCGTCGGCGCCGACGCCAAGCTCGTGGCGGAGGGTATGGGCCTGGACAAGCGCATCGGACCGAGCTTCCTCGACGCGGGCATCGGGTACGGAGGCTCCTGCTTTCCGAAAGACGTCAAGGCACTGGCGGCGCTCGCTGAACGATTCGACTATCACCCAGAGCTGCTGCACGCCGTGATGGACATCAACCGCGACCAGCGGATGCTCGTTATCGACAAGCTGCGGGAGTGCCTTGAAGAGCTGCCCGGCCGCGTCATCGGCCTCCTCGGGCTCGCCTTCAAGCCGAACACCGACGACCTCAGGGAAGCCCCGAGCATCGACATCGCCAAAGTGCTGCTCGCCGCGGGGGTCCGCGTCCGGGCTTACGATCCGGCGGCGATGGAGCGCGCGCGGGGCGTCCTACCCGACCTCGAGTACATGGAGGACGCGTATGAGGTTGCGGGCGGGGCGGACGCCCTGGTCGTGGTCACGGAATGGAACGAGTTTCGCGACCTCGACATGGGACGCGTCAAGCAGTCGATGAGAAAGCCGATCGTCATCGACGGCCGGAACATCTACGACCCGTCCGTCATGCGTGGCCTGGGATTCACCTATCGGGGAATTGGCCGCGAGTAACCCTGACGGCGGCAAGCCGCGAGCGGTCGTTTCCGGAGGGGCCGGCTTCATCGGCTCTCATCTATGCGAAGCACTGCTCACCCGCGGTATGAGGGTCATGGCGCTGGACAACTTCATCACGGGTTCGCGGGACAACCTGCGCACCTTCGAAAAGAATCCGGACTTTGAGTTTCGCCAGGTAGATGTCAACCACGGGATCTTCATTGGCGGTGACGTGCGGTACGTGCTGCATTTCGCCTCACCCGCTTCTCCACCTCAGTACGACGCGAACCCGATTCACACGCTAAAAGTCGGCACGCTCGGCACGATGAACATGCTTGGCCTGGCGCGGGCCAAGGGGGCGACGTTCCTCCTCGCGTCGACATCCGAGGTCTATGGCGACCCGCTCGTCCATCCGCAGCCGGAGTCCTACTGGGGCAACGTGAATCCAATCGGGCCACGCGGTTGCTACGACGAGGCCAAACGCAGTGCCGAGGCGTTCGCGATGGCTTACCACCGCGCCCACCAGGTGGACACGAGGATCATCCGGATCTTCAACACGCACGGCCCGCGAATGCAGGTTTCGGATGGGCGCGCGGTGCCGAACTTCATGGCCCAGGCGATCAGGGGCAAACCGCTCACCGTGTACGGTGACGGTTCTCAGACACGCAGCCTCTGTTACGTGTCGGACCTGGTCCGTGGCGTGCTGGCCGTGCTCGAGCGCGGCGACGAGCTGCCGGTCAACCTTGGAAACCCAACCGAGGTGACGGTGCTGCAGCTTGCGGAGACCATCGTGCGGCTGGCCCGCTCAAAGAGCGAGATCGTCCATCGCGAGCTGCCGGTCGACGATCCGAAGCAGCGCCGACCCGACATCACGCATGCGAAGACGCTGCTCGGCTGGGAGCCGGAGGTATCCCTGGAAGACGGTCTGAGCCGCACCCTGGAATACTTCCGAACGGTGGTATGACAACGCCCGAGGCGCTCAAACAATACGTCCGCGACGTTCCCGACTTCCCGCAGCCAGGCATCATTTTTCGCGACATCACGCCGCTGCTCGCTCGCAAGGAGCTCTTCCGTGAGGTCGTCAACATGATGTCGAAGCGTTGGACGCAGCCCCCGCCCGACCTGGTTGCGGCCATCGAAGCGCGGGGTTTCATACCCGGCGCTGCCATCGCGGTCAAGCTCAACGCCGGTTTCGTGCCCATCCGCAAGATCGGCAAGCTGCCGTGGACCACCATCAGCGATGCCTACCAGCTCGAGTACGGCACCGACCAGCTTCAGGTCCATTCGGACGCGGTCGAGCCGGGCCAGAAGGTGCTGATCGTCGATGATGTACTGGCGACCGGCGGCACCGCGGCCGCTGCGGTGCGCTTGATCCGCAAGCTGGGCGGCGAGGTCGTCGGCGTGCAGGTTTTGATCGAGCTCAAGGACCTGGGTGGAAGAAAACGCCTCGCTGACGTCGAAGTAGTCAGTGAGATCGTGTATTGAGGAGAAGACAACGGATTTGAAAGTCAGCGCGAAGGGAAACGACGTCAAAGACCTGAACCTGGCCGCGCAGGGCCAGGACCTGATCGACTGGGCTGCGCGCGAGATGCCGGTCCTGGCCCTGATACGCGAGCGCTTCTCGAAAGAGCAGCCGCTCAAAGGCCTCAGGCTCGCGGCGTGCTTGCACGTGACCAGCGAGACCGCCAACTTGATGCTGACGCTCAAGGCAGGCGGCGCTGACCTCGCGCTTTGCGGCTCCAATCCTCTTTCCACCAACGACGCCGTGGCCGCTGCGCTGGCGTCACAGCACGGCATCAAGACGTACGCCATCCGGGGCGAAGACAACGACACGTACTACGAGCACATTGAGGCAGCTCTTGACCATCACCCAGTGATGACGATGGACGATGGGGCCGACCTGGTTTCCGTGCTGCACAAGGCTCGCCAGGACCAGCTGGCAGAGGTCATCGGAGGCACTGAAGAGACGACCACCGGAGTAGTCAGGCTGCGCGCGATGGCCGAGAAGGGCGTGCTGCGCTATCCGATCGTCGCCGTCAACGAAGCCGACACGAAGCACATGTTCGACAACCGCTACGGGACGGGCCAGTCGACGATCGATGGCATCATCCGGGCCACCAACGTCTTGCTGGCCGGCAAGACATTCGTCATCGCCGGTTATGGTTGGGTAGGCCGCGGGCTGGCTTCAAGGGCAAAGGGTCACGGCGCGGATGTCGTCATCACCGAGATCGACGCGGTGAAAGCGCTCGAGGCGGCGATGGACGGGTTCAGGGTCATGAAGATGGACGACGCCGCGCGCGACGGCGACATCTTCGTCACGGTCACAGGCGACGTCAACGTGCTGGATCGCCAGCACTTCGAGGCCATGAAAGACGGCGCGATCCTGGCCAACTCTGGCCATTTCAACTCGGAGATCAACCTCAAGGCTCTCGACCAGCTCGCGACAGGGGTGCGCCAGGTGAGGCCATCGGTGCAGGAGTACAAGCTGGCCAATGGTCGCCGGCTGCACGTCCTGGCCGAGGGACGGCTCATCAACCTGGCTGCCGCCGAAGGTCACCCGGCCGCCGTCATGGACATGAGCTTCGCCAACCAGGCGCTTTGCGCCGAGTTCGTCGCCAAGCACTACAAGACACTGGAGCGCAAGGTGTATGACGTGCCGGCGGAGATCGACGCCGAGGTGGCGCGGCTGAAGCTCAAGGCGATGGGGATCCAGATCGACACCCTGACGCCCGAGCAAGAGCACTACCTCTCGTCCTGGGAAGAAGGCACCTAGGCCGGGGTGTTCGGACCCGCTCGGCGCACGTGGGTGCTGGGCGGAGGCGGCGCGCGAGGCGCCGCGCAGGTCGGGGTCCTTCAAGCGTTGTTCGAGTCGGGCGTAGAAGCCCCCGTCTCGGTGGTCGGCACCAGCGTGGGCGCGCTCAACGGCAGCGCGATCGCGGCTTACCCGTCGCTGGCCGGCACCATGATGCTGCGCGAGGTCTGGCTGTCGCGCCAGGCCGTGGACGTTTTCCGCGCGCATCCGCTCGGCACGATCATGTCGGGCCTCAGGCGGGACCAGGTGAGCGCGCTGCCTCAGCAGAACATCCGTCGCCTGATCGAGCGGGCGCAGGCTTTGACCGGGATCACCACCTTCGAGCAGCTGCGAGTTCCGCTGGCCGTGGTCGCCACCGACCTCAACGCCGGCAGGCCAGCCGTCTTCCGCTCGGGTGATCTGACCCCGGCTCTGCTCGCCTCGACGGCGATCCCGGGCCTGTTTCCCTCAGTCCGGATCGAAAAGCGCGAGCACCTGGACGGCGGGATCGTCGACAACACGCCGCTCAAGGTCGCAGTCGAAGTCGGCGCCAAGGAAATCCTCGCCATCAGCCTGATGGGCGGCGGCGAGCACGCAGTGGTGCCGACCAGCCTGCCCGAGCTGATCGCGCGAACTCTTGAGCTGTCCCTGCACCACCAGATGCTCGCCGACTACGAGCAGCTGCGGGATCGGACCCGCATCGTGGTGCTTTGCCCCATCACCGCACCGACCGCGACCTGGGAGATGAAGCGCGAGCATCTGGCCAGGGTGATGGAGGCGGCACGTGTGGCGACCGCCGCTTTGTTGTCCCAGCGCGGCTCCAAACTCTTCCGGCATTCGGGGATTCATTACCTGAATTTATGAGAAGGAACCGGCTCGGTTCCTTCTGCGCGCCAGGCGCGAGCAGGATGGGACTTACTGATCGCATCGGCCGGTCGTGTTCCCGCCGACGGGCCTGCTCATCTTCCCGGGATCGGACTTTCGAATTAGTCACTCCTGGCCACGCGATGGAGTCGCGAAAAACAAAGTTGCAGCCGGGATAAACCCGGCCGCCAGGCCACGTCAGTGCGGTAGGATCTGCCCGTCCCAGAGGTATGAACCTGGCGCTTGGGGGCCCGCCCGAACGGTGGCTTGCCCTTGCCGGCGTGGGAGATTCAGTGGAGGACCAAGCCATGGCGGCATCGATCTCGACCCTGTTCACGTCCGAATCTGTCACGGAAGGCCATCCGGACAAGCTCGCCGACCAGATCTCAGACGCCATCCTCGACGCGATCCTTGCCAAGGACCCCCTCGCCAGGGTGGCTTGTGAGGCGATCGTCACCACGGGGCTGGTGATCGTGGTCGGAGAGATCACCACCGACTGCTACGTCGATATTCCGCGAATCATCCGGCAGACCGTGCGTGAGGTCGGCTACACACGCGCCAAGTACGGCTTCGATGCCGAAACCTGCGGTGTTGTCACCAGCATCGACGAGCAGTCTCCGGACATCGCGCAGGGGGTCGACGTCGGAGGCGCGGGTGACTCCGGCATGATGTTCGGCTTCGCGTGCGATGAAACGCCCGAGCTGATGCCGCTGCCGATCATGCTGGCTCATCGGCTCGCCCGCCGACTGGCCGAGGTGCGGCGCAACAAGACGCTCAACTATCTGCGACCCGACGGTAAGGTTCAGGTCACCGTCCGCTACGGCGATGATGGCAAGTCGGTCGGAGTGGATAACGTCGTCCTCTCCACACAGCATCACGACGACATCGGCGTGGAGCAACTGCGCACAGACATCGCCCAGCACGTGATCGACGTCGTCATCCCGGCGGAGCTGCGAGACAACGGAATCCGCACGTTCATCAACCCCACGGGTCGATTCGTCGTCGGTGGCCCGGTGGCCGACGCTGGGCTGACGGGACGGAAGATCATGGTCGACACGTATGGGGGATACGCGCGCCACGGCGGCGGCTGCTTCTCCGGAAAGGACCCGACAAAGGTCGACCGCGCCGGAGCGTACGGGGCCCGCCACGTGGCGAAGAACGTGGTGGCCTCCGGGCTTGCGTCGAGGTGCGAGGTGCAGATCTCGTACGCAATCGGAGTCGTGAAGCCCGTCGCCATCCGGATCGACACCTTCGGCACCGGCAAGGTGCCAGACGCGGCGATCTCAGCCGTCGTGAGCAAGCTGTTCGACCTCAGCCCCCTGGGCATCATCAAGGAGCTCAACCTCAGGCGGCCGCTGTTCCGTCATACGGCTGTGTATGGCCACTTCGGGCGCACCGACATCGACGCGCCGTGGGAGTCGACGGCGCGAGCCAAGGAGCTCGCCGAAGAGCTCGCCGCGTATCGCGCTTGACACGCACCCTGGCGGTGATCCCGGCCGGAGGCGCGGGCACCCGGCTTTGGCCGCGTTCGCGCAGCTCGACTCCCAAGCACGTGCTGCCGCTCGGGGATCATGGCCGGCCTCTGCTGCGGGCGACCTACGACCGGGCCAAGTCGTTGGCCGACGAGGTGTTCGTGCTCACGGAGGCCAGGCAGCGCTCGATCATCGCGGCTGTCCTGCCGGAGGTGGACAACGACCACCTCATCCTCGAGCCACAAGCACGCGGGACCACGAATGCGTACGGTCTCGCGGCGCTCACCCTGATCGGGCGGGACCCGAACGCCGTGATGCTGGCTATGCCGGCGGATCACGTGGTGCACGGCACCGCCAAAATGGCCAGGGCCGTCCGAATGGCCGTCCAGGCGGCCGCGACAACAAACTCGCTGGTCACGGTGGGGCTGAAGCCCACGTTTCCATCGATCGGATTGGGTTACATCCACGCACCGGGTCGGGTCACCAAAGGCACGCTGCGGGTGCGGCGCTTCATCGAGAAGCCCGACCTCGCCAGCGCGAGGCGGTACGTGCACGCAGGCGGATATTTCTGGAACCTCGCCTGGTTCAGCTGGCGCATCGAGGTCTTCATCCAGGAGCTCGCCCGCCACGCCCCGCGCCACCTGACCGGCCTGCGCAAGGTTATCGCCGCGCGAGCCGCCGGCGATGAGGCCGCCGCGGCCCGGCTCTACGGCCGGCTGCCAGTCGAGGTTATCGACCGCAGCGTGATGGAGAAGACCGACCGATTGCTCTTGGTCCCCGCCGACTTCGATTGGGCCGACATCGGCAACTGGTCCGAGCTGGGCGACCGCGTGCATGCTGACGATCGAGGCAACTCGGTGGAGGGTGAGTCGGTCCTGGTCGACACGCGGGGCAGCCTGATCCTGGGCAACCGGCGGCTGATCGCCGCGATCGGGCTCAAGGACATGATCATCATCGACACGGAAGACGCCCTTCTGGTCTGCCCGCGATCCAGAGCACAGGACGTTCGGAAGGTCGTCGAGGCGCTCAAGCGGGCGCGCAAAACCAGCTACCTTTGATCCCTTGACAAACCAACCAATCAAGTTCGGCACCGACGGCTGGCGGGGTGTGATCGCCGACGATTTCACCTACGGCAACGTGCGCCGCGTCGCCCAGGGCACGGCCGAGTACATGCGGTCGCGTTCCAGCGATCCACTTGCCGTCGTTGGCTATGACTGCCGCTTCGCTTCCGAGGACTTCGCCCGCACGGTGGCTGACATATTCGCGACCAATGGCGTGCGGACCTTGATTTTCGACCGGCCCTCGCCGACCCAGGTTGCATCGTGGACGGTGATAGACCGCAAGGCGACCGGCGCGGCCGTGATCACCGCCAGCCACAACCCGTATCAGTTCAACGGGATCAAGTACAAGCCGGAAACCGGCAGCTCGGCGCCGACCGAGGTGATCGAAGACCTCGAACGCCGGATCAATGCGCTCTCCGACGTGCCGGCGATCGACCACAGGGCCGCTCGCGACCTGGTGTCGACGTACGACCCTCGCCCGGCCTACTACGCGCAGATCGGTCGCATGGTCGACGTCGATGCGATCAAAGATGCCGGCCTGCGCATCGTCCACGAGTGCATGTACGGCTCGGGCTACGGATATGTTGCCGATCTGATCGGTGGCGGCCGCACGGGCGTGACCGAGCTGCACAACCAGAGGAACCCGCTATTTGGCGGCATCAGCCCTGAGCCCATCAGGCCCAACATCGATTCAGCGCTCGCCGTCATGAAGGTGGGTGGGCAGGACCTCTGCATCTGCACCGATGGGGACGCCGACCGCGTGGGGATCATCGACGAGACAGGCCAGTTCATCAACCAGCTGCAGGTATTCGCTCTGCTGATGCTCTACCTCTTCGAGGTTCGAGGGATGCGCGGGCCTGTGATCAAGACCGTGAACATGACCGCGATGGTTGACAAACTGGGCGCTGAGTTTGGCACCAGGGTGTTCGAGGTGCCTGTCGGGTTCAAGTACGTGGCGCCGAAGATGATGGAGACGGAAGCGGTGCTGGGCGGTGAGGAGTCCGGAGGCTTCGGGATTCGTGGTCACATTCCTGAGCGGGACGGGATCCTGGTAGGCATGTTGTTCGCCGACATGATCGTCAAGGCGGGCAAACCCCTGTCGGCGATCCTGGCCGACCTCGAACGGCGAGTTGGACCGCATGCTTACGCGCGGCATGACATCCACCTCCCCCGCGATACCTATGACGTAGACCGCAAGCGCATCCTCGAGACGCTCGAGAAGAACGAGCCGCAAGAGGTCGCCGGAGTCCACGTGCAGCGCGTCCGCGCGGACGACGGTTTCAAGTTCTATCTCGAGGACGGCAGCTGGGTGCTGCTCCGGGCAAGCGGTACCGAGCCGCTGATCAGGGTTTACGCGGAGGCGGCGGACAGCGCGGCGGTCGAGGCGCGCCTTGCGGCGCTCGAGGACATCGTGGGAATAAGGCAGCATGCTGGAGCGTAATCGACGGATCTTCGGCGCCTATGCGACCCATCTGCGTTGTTGCGGCCTCCGCTTCTCGCTCACGCATCAACGGATCCGCTCGCTCCGGTGCTCGGCCGCGCCTAGCATCTGGACCCCCTGGTCACCGAATCTCTCGCCGATTAGCTCCATCACGCTGCCTAGGGCCCATGTCGGGTCCTGAGTTCGGGCGCGCCGAAGCATCACGCGCCGAAAAGCCGTGGGGTTATGAGCTGCGGTGGGCGATCACCGGCCGGTATGCGGGCAAGGTGCTGCACGTCAACAGAGGTGAGGCGCTGTCCTTGCAGTATCACGAGCACAAGGACGAGTTCCTGTACATCGTCAAAGGCGCAGTTGAGATCGAGCTCGGTGGTCGGGATGGCGCGCTCACCCAGCACCGAATGCAGGCCGGCGACACGCTGCACATCACCCCCGGTACGCGACATCGCATTGCTGCGACCGAAGACACGGACATCTTCGAGGTGTCCACGCCCGAGGTCGATGATGTGGTCCGGATCGACGATCGCTATGGCCGCGCCGGCACCTGATCACGAGCTTTAGACTTCCCGTCGAATGAAAATCCCTCCGATCCCGGCTGAGAGGCTCGCGCCCACCGCTACCGCGTTCAAGTCCGAGCGCGACCGCAGCTTCCTGATCTTTGCCGGTGTGGTGCTGGTCGCGATCGCCTTCGGATTCAAGTCCGAGCTGCTTGGCCAGGGCCAGGTGTGGGCGCTGGCCCTCGGGCTGGTTGTCGTGGCGGCACCGGCGCTCCTCGGCTACCTTCGCGGGAGCGAAGAGGTCCCTCGAATCGAGCACTACATTCCGGTTGCGCTGGGCGCGACCACGCTGGCCGGCCTATCGTTGCTGGTGCCGGAGCTCTGGAAGTACCTGGTGCTGACCGGCGTGTTCGGAGCGGGCTTCATCCTCGCGGCGCGGCTCGATTACCTGCGTCTGCGCGATGAAGAAAAGCGCGGCCACGTGGTGCTCCAGGAAACGATCCTCATCCTCGCCCTCGCGGGTGCATACCTCGTCATCGTCTCTCTCCATTTCAATGCGATCCTCCAGCTGCTGTGGATCTTCACCATCACCTTCATGGCCTCGTACCGCAGCTTCCGCATCAACGGTTCGGCCATCGCCACGCGGCGGGCATTCATTTTCGCCTTGTTCGTTGCTCAGGTGGTCTCGTTCCTTGCCTGGGCGATCACCGCGCTATCGATCTACCTGGTGGTGAACGAGGGCACCTTCGCGGTCATGCTGCTGTTCGCGTGGTACATCAACCGCGGGTTGGTGCGCCACACGGTCGAGGACAGCTTCACCCGAAACGTGGTCCTGGAATACGGGGCCTTCGCCGTGGTCCTTGTATACCTCTTCGTTTCAAGCTACCAACCAGGCCGCTAGATCCCGCCCAATTCGCGCCTATGGCGCCAAACGTGCGCTAGCTCCCCGGCGAATCGGCCCGTGTGGCGCCAGACGTGCGAATCCGGAGCCAGTTTGGGCTACATCCCCAGGTAGGCTTTCTGGACGTCCTCCGACTCGAGCAGCTCTCGGCCGGTGCCCGATTTGACCACGACGCCGGTCTCCAACACGTAGGCTCGATGCGCCACCTCGAGCGCCTTGTGCGCGTTCTGTTCCACCAGCAGCACGGGCGTGCCCTGCGCGTTGATCTCCTTCACGATGTTGAAAATCGTTTCGACCAGGATCGGGGCCAGGCCGAGCGAAGGCTCATCGAGCATCAACACCTTCGGCTTGGCCATCAGCGCTCGGCCCATCGCGCACATCTGCTGCTCGCCGCCCGACAGCGTTCCCGCGATCTGGTGCAAGCGCTCCTTCAGGCGCGGGAACAGCTCGAAGACACGGTCCATGTCGCTC
>CATPBO010000051.1 GCA_955652835.1 Candidatus Dormiibacterota bacterium | reverse complement strand
GCCTCGGCCTCTTCCCAACTGAGACGGTTGATCTCGGGGTCCTCGCTCGCGTCGACCACGAGTCGCGCACCCGCGAGGGCACCCTGCTTGTAGTCGTGCGACGAAATCACTCGCACATTCGCTCCAGCTTCCCGCAATGCGGCGGCCTTATCGACCGCGAACTTCCCATCACCCAAAACGATGCACAGCTGCCCGGCGAGGTCGATGAAGACGGGGTAATACCTCATGCGGTCGCTTCCTCTTTCGCCGCCTCGAGCAGCACCCGAGCCACTTCGGGGCGGGTGAACTCCGGCGGCAAGTTCTTGCCTTCGGCCAGGAGCTTCCGCACGGCGGTCCCGCTCAACGTGCGATGCATCTCAGCCGGATGCGGGCAGGTGCGGGTTGAAGCCATCCCGCCACATGCCGAGCAGTAGAAGGTGTGCTCGAAGCGGAGGATCTCGATCCCAAGCTCACCTGGGACGTACTGGTCGAAGATTCGATGGGCGGCGTAGGTGTCGTAGTAGCTGCCGACGCCGGCATGGTCTCGGCCCACGATGAAATGCGTGCAGCCGTAGTTCCGCCGGACGATCGCGTGGAAGACAGCCTCCTTCGGACCCGCGTAGCGCATCCAGGCGGGATTGGTCGCGAGCATTGCGCGGTCTGGCTGGTAATAGCCGCGCAGCAGCTCCTCGTAGCAGCTCATCCGGACCGACGCGGAGATGTCGTCACTCTTGGTCTCGCCGACGAGCGGATGTAGAAGCAGCCCGTCGACGATCTCCAGCGCCACCTTCTGCAGGTATTCATGGGCGCGGTGGACGGGGTTGCGGGTTTGAAAGCCGACCATCGTCTTCCATCCGCGCTCGGCCTTGATGGCTCGGACCTGCATGGGCGTGAGGTCGTACTCGGGAAATCCGGATGTCGGATGTGCCAGCGGTACGACCTCACCGGCGAGGGCCCAATGGCCCGAGTCCTTGAGCACGCGCACTCCCGGGTGCGCGTCCTCGTCGGTGCCATACACGCTGAGCGCCTCGACTTCATGGGACGTCTTGAATGCCGACGCGACTTCGAGAATGCCTGCGGGTTGATCCCCGATGAACAGCGCGATCCGCTCTGCGCTGGGAGCCGCCTCGGCGCGCAAGACGATCGGGATCGTGAAGGGATGCCCGTTGGCGAGCCGGCCCGAGGAGACCACCGACACGTAGTCCTCCCGACCCATGAACGAATCCAGCGGGGCGAGGCCACCGCTCGCCAGCATGAAGAGGTCCGACAGCTCACGCTTGCCGACCTGCAGCCGAGGCAGCGTGCGTGCCTCGGCGCGAAGAGCGTCGAGCTGGTCGCCATCGGGCAGCCTCTCCCTCACCTCACGGTCGAGATGGCCGAGTCGCTCGAGCGTATCGATCACCTTCGACAGCGATTGCTGCAAGGTTTCGCGCGACGTGTCGCAAACGACCTCAGGGTGGAGCGGTTCTTCGTACGGGTCGTTGACGCCAGTGAAGTTGGCGATCTCGCCCGCGATCGCCTTCTTGTACAGACCCTTGGTGTCGCGACCGACCAGCGTGTCTATGGGACACCGGACGAACACCTCGACGAACCCCGGGGTCCGTGCGCGGAGCTCGTCGCGCACCTCGCGATACGGTGAGATCGCCGCCGTGATGGCGACGCCTCCGCTGCGCGAAACAAGCCTGGCCACGTAGCCAATGCGACGGATGTTGGTGTCGCGGTCTTCCTTCGAGAATCCCAATCCCTTCGACAGGTGCGTCCGCACCTCATCGCCGTCGAGCAGCTCGACGTGGCGGCCGCGCCGCTCGAGCTCTGGCTTCAGCGCGTTAGCGATCGTTGATTTGCCGGCGCCCGAAAGCCCGGTGAACCAGACGACAAAACCCTTGTTCATGCAACCTCTCCCAAAAGACCCCAGCGCCGCCTGATCTCCCGGTCGAGGATGCCGAAGAGCGAATCGATCACTACTCCAATGACGAAGATCACGACGATGATCGCGAGCAGCTGCTCAGCGTCCGCAAAGTCGCGGGCGAACTGAATCTGCTGTCCCAGCGAGACCTGATGGCCGACGATGTTGATGATCTCGCCGGCCATGAGGCTGCGCCAGGCGAAAGCCCATCCCTGCTTGAGGCCGCCGATGAAGGATGGCAGCGCGGCAGGGAGAATGACGTACCGGTAAAGGCTCAGGCCCCGCGCCCCCATCACGTGTCCGACGCGGACCAGCAGAGGCTGCACGTGGTCGACCCCGCTCAACAGCCCACCGGCGATCGCAGGAGCAGCGCCGAGGACGACGACAAAGAAGATCGCGGTTTCGTTGAGCCCGAACAGGAGGATGGCCAGCGGGAACCACGCGATCGACGGCATGGACTGGAGCCCGAGGATCGCTGAGCCGATGGCTTTGCGAAGCACCGCGACACGAGCGACCAGGATCCCGAACGCGCTGCCAATGGCGACGGCGATCGCGTAGCCGATGAGCGCACGTCGCAGCGTGATCGCGACGCCCAGGTCGAAACTCACATCGCGGAAATCCTGTGCGAGGCGCTGAAAGACGGGCCATGGTCCTGGCAGCACATAGTCGGGCTTCCAGCCGGACCACACCACCGCCTGCCACACGGCCAGCATCAGCCCAACCGCCGCGAGCTTCGGCCAGAGCCCGGCCCACACGCGCCGCAGAGGAGCGCGGCTCGGTCGCGGCGTGGTTTCGACCACGTCCTCGCCCGCGAGGTCCGCTGCCAGCTCAGTTGCCATCAGATGACCGACCTGCCTGGGGCAGCGAGAGATTCGGTGCGCAGGTGGCCCAGATGGGAGGAGCCGCCGAGCACCGGAGCGAGCGCATCCGTTGATGCCCGAGCGAGGAGCGCAGAAGGCGACGCTGCAGATGGGCCGCATGCGCGCCGAAGATCCGCTGAACCAGGCAGGGCGGTCATCAAACGCCCATCTCGTGCTTCAGGCGATCGGTGATGCGGCCGGCGATCACCGCCAGCTCCGGCGAGTCGAGGCTGCGAGGCCGCGGGAGGTTCACCTTCACCTCGTGACCGACGCGGCCCGGCCGGCTGGTAAAGACCAGCACGCGGTCGCCCAGGCGGACCGCTTCGCGAGCGTTGTGGGTGACGAACAGGATCGTCAAGCCGGTCTCGGTCCAGATCCGCTCGAGCTCCTCGTGCAGGCGGTCGCGGGTGATTGCGTCGAGCGCTCCGAACGGCTCATCCATAAGAAGGACGTCTGCGTCCTGCGCGAGCGCTCGGGCAAGCGCCACTCGCTGCTTCATACCGCCGGAGAGCTCGTGCGGAAGCCGCTTCTCGAAGCCGTTCAAGTGCACTCGATTCAGAAGCTCACGCGCAACATCCCGGCGTTCGGATCGCTTCACCCCCCGCAGCTCGAGCGCGAGCTCGACATTGCCTGCCGCAGTCAGCCACGGCAGCAGCGCGGCCTCCTGGAACATCAGCGCCACACGCCCGTGAACGTGCCCGCGGCCGCTGGTCGGCTCATCTAGCCCCGCAAGGATGTTGAGCAGCGTGCTCTTGCCCGAGCCGGAGGCACCGACGATGCACACCAGCTCTCCCTGTTCCACCTCTAGTGACACGCCCTCCAGGGCGACCAGGAGCCGTCCCTCATGTGGAAAGGCCATGGACAGGCGCTCCACGCTGAGTGAGTGGTCTTCTGAGTCCACGCCATGCGCATGGCCGTCGCCGAGCTGGAGGATGTTGCTGCTCACAGGCCCACGACCGCCGGTTGGTTGTGCGCGGCAAGCACCTCGTTGAGAAGCGTCAAGTCGTACAGGCCCTTGAGCTCGACGCTGGGCAGCAGACCGACGCTGTGCGCGTGATCCGCCGACGTCTTGAGCGTTGCCGCCAGCGGGTCGAGCGTGAACGCAAGGTGTGGCCAGGCGGCCGAGACGACCCCGGCGGCCAGCTTCTTGCCAGTGATCTCGGCGACCACATTGTTGGTCAAGGTCTGCGCGTCGCTCGGGTTGAAGTTCAGGTAGGCAACAGATTGGTACAGACCCTCGAGCAAGGCCTTGATGCGCTTCGGGTGGGCCTGCAGGAAGTCGGTCCTGACGACCAAGTTCGTGGTGACGAACTTGTTCTGCGGCCACAGGTCGCGCTCGTCGACCAGGATCTTGCCCTTGCCTTCGATCACCAGCCGGCTGGCCCATGGTTCCGGGACCCACGCGCCATCGATCTGGGCCTGCTTGAACGCGTTGAGCGTCTGAGCGTTGTCCTGCGGCAGGACGCTGACGTCGCCTCCCCCCGCTGTGTCGCTGCTGAGACCGTTGCTCTTCAAGAACCAGCGCAGGGCCGTGTCCTGCGTCGCGCCCAGCTGCGGATCCGCGATCTTCTTGCCCCTCAGGCCCGATACCGAGGTGATGCTGGGCTTGACCACAAGTAGCGCACCGCCTGACGTCGCGCCCGCGATGACGCGAACCGCCTGACCGTGTGACTGAACGAAGGCATTGGTCGTTGGGCTCGGGCCGACGAACGAGGCATCGATCGAGTTCGACAGAATCGCGGTGACGGCGTCACCGCCTGCGTTGAACGTGTGGGTTTCGATCGTGACCTTGCTGCCGAGGGCCGTGGCGAAGAAACCCTTCTTGATTCCCACCAGGGCCGGCGCGTGCGTGAGGTTCGGGAAGTACCCGAGCCGCAGCGTCAACGCCTGGTCGTCGCCAGGCGCGGCCGAGCTGACGGTCTGGCCGCAAGCCATCAGCGCCAACGTGGTGGCAGCGATCGCCAGCCACAGGATTCGCCTCACTGCCTGACCACCGGCTGCGACCAATGGAGGCCGCACTCCTTGACCTCGTTTTCCGATTCCCACCACCAGCGGCCCGCCCGCTCATCCTCACCCGGCGCAGTCGCGCGCGTGCATGGCGCGCAGCCGATCGACGTGTATCCCTGGTCGTAGAGCGCGTGGTAGGGCAGCTCGTTTTCACGGATGTAGGCCCACACCTGCTCCTTGGACCAGGCTGCGAGCGGTGCGATCTTCGTCAAGCCTTCGTGCTCGTGATCCGGCGAGACGACCGCGGTTTGCGAACGGGTTTCCGCCTGCTGACGTCGCAGGCCGGTCACCCACGCGTCGTAACCGGTAAGCGCCCGGGCCAGCGGCCGCGACTTGCGGACCTCGCAGCAATGTCGACGCAGCTCTGGCGACTGAAGGAAGAGGTTTACGGCGTGGCGCCCGACCATCTCTTGCAGGTCGGCCGAGTCTGGCGACACGACCTGGACCTCGATCCCGTAGCGGTGGCGGACGCGATCGATCATGTCGTATGTCTGTTGCGGGAGACGCCCGGTATCCAGCGTGAGCACGCTCACATCCGCCCGAATCCGAGACGCCATATCGATGAGAACCGACGACTCGGCCTGGAAGCTGGCGACGATGACCAACCGGGGAAACGTCTCAAAGGCCCACTGCAAAACGGACTCAGGCGTACGCGAGTTGATTTCGGCCGGGGCGATCACGCTCACGACGCGGTCCCGCTTAACGCGAAGCGGTCGCGCAATGCCTCGAGGCCGGTGCGGTTGACCCAGTCGCCAAAGCCCTCGGCGGGCTCGCGCTCCTCGCGAAACGCCTCGAGGGTCGGGCGCAGCAAAGCAGGTATCTCGGCGATCGGTACGTTTGGGGCATAGACGCGATTGAGACGCGTGCCGTTGAAATCACCGGCGAGCATGACGTCGTACTTGCCGAGCGTGGTGCCCACAAACCCCACATCGCCCAGGTACGGCCGCGAGCAGCCGTTGGGACAGCCGCTCATCCGGAAGCTGATGCGCTCGTCACCGAGGCCGAGCTCGTCGAGCAGGGTCGTGAGTTGCCGGATCAAACCGGGAAGCGCTCGCTCGGCTTCCGCCACGGCCAGCCCGCAGGTGGGGATCGCAGGACATGCCATTGCGTTGCGGATCGCGTGAGGGATGGACTCGACGCCGGCGATCCCATGCTCGGCCATGAGCTCCTCCACCCGCGACCGGTCGGGTGGATCGATGCCGGCGAGGATCACGTTCTGCTGCGCAGTAAGGCGGACCTGCGGGCGCAGCTCGTCGACGATCTTCCGCAGCCCGCTGCGCGAACGGACATCGTCCACGTCCGCGATGCGGCCGTTCTCGATGTAGATGCCAACGTAGAGGCGACCATCGCCCTGCTCGTGCCAGCCGAGGTGGTCGTCGACCGGCTTCCAGCTCAGCCGCTCAGGTGGCTGGAGCTTGAACTTCACGCGGCTTTGCACCTCGTCGCGGAACCAATCGAGCCCGCGATCGGCGATCGTGTACTTGAGCCGGGCATGCCGGCGGTTGGCTCGATCGCCATAGTCGCGCTGCACGGCGACGACCTCGCGCGCCACGTCGACGACCTGGTCGGGCTCGACGAAGCAGAGTGGTTGCGCCACGGCGACAAACGTCTCGGGCTTGTTGTGCGTGCGTCCGAGTCCGCCTCCGACCAGGACGTTGAATCCACGCAGAGCTCCGCTCGTCGACCGCATGGCGACGAGGGCAAGGTCGTGCGCGTAGATGTCGACGCAGTTGTCGCCCTCGAGCGCGACGGTCGTTTTGAACTTGCGTGGCAGGTACTGCTCGCGATACAGCGACTCGACCTCGGGCTCCGAGGTCTTGACGACTTCTCCGTCGAGCCAGATCTCGTGATAGGCGCGAGTCTTCGGCGTGAACTCGGTCACCATCGCGCCGATCGAACGATCAACCTCGTTGTGGAACTGATCTGCGACCGGCTCAGGGCAGCACATGATGTTGCGCTCGACGTCGCCGCAGCCTCCGAGGGTGGTCAGCAGCGAGTCATTGATCGCGCGGATCGATTTCTTGATGTCGCCCTTGAGCACGCCGTGCAGCTGGAAGTCCTGGCGGGTCGTCACCCTCAGCGTGCCGTTGGCCCACTTGCGGCTGATCTCGTCGTGGGCGACGTATGCATCCGGCGACACGACGCCACCTGGGATCCGGGTTCGGATCATGAGCTGGTGATGCTTGCTCAAGCCCCTGGCACGCGCCTCCTTACGGCGGTCGCGGTCGTCCTGCTGGTAGATGCCGTGGAACTTGAGCAGCGTCTCGGAGGTGTCGCCAAATGCAGGCGTGTCTTCGAGCAGCTCTTCCTTGATGAGCCCACGCAGGTGGTTGCTTGTGGCCTTGATCGCCTCGTTCCCCGACAAACCCTCGAGGGATGAGAGATCCGTGAGATCCGACAAATAGATGCGCCTCCGATGAAGTGGTTGATGCCGACACGAGCGCGCCAAAGGGCGCGGATGGGGCCAGGGCCCCGTCAGGAAGGTCGGCTAGCTACAGAAGCAGCTGGCGCAGAGGACGTAGTCGATCGCTCGCCGCCGGGTGAGGAAAATGTCGCGAGCCATCGATTCACGCATGGTCAAGGTAGCTTAGCCCATCAGCGCTGAGTCCTGGCTGGCGCTCTTCCACTAAACCCCACCCGCCGGAGTTGGGTCTGAACTCCAAACGCCTCCGGGCCAGTGCCTCCATCCGGACCCGGGAATCGGCTCCGCTTGCCGTTACGCGCACGTCCCGCTCATGCGCTTCCGTCCGTGGGACGAACGCCCAGCACTTCCTGCCCCGCCCATATGCGCGCTGTTGCGCGGGTCTCAGGATCGGACTCCTGAGGGACGGCAGGCCGATGAGGACAAATAAAGCCGTGAGGAGGTCCGATGCGTGCGAGCACGCGCGAAAGTCCTGCCGTTCCCGCCCCCAGATGCCCGTTGGCCAGCACTGGCGCTCTTATGTTTTCGGGCGAAAGCGGTGCACTTCGCATTCAGGCGTTGCAGCCGAACGAAGAGCACATGGGTGAGCGCCGGGCTCCCCTGGCACTTGTTCGCCAGGCGACCTGACATGCCGCCGACCTTCCAGGTGGTCCGGGCCGGCGTCGCACTTGGGCGCCGCCGCAAAGCAATGCTGGCGATCGGTGCAAGCATGGGAAACGCATCTTCGCGCCGCCTGCGTCAGGCCGGTCGAAACGTTCGCCTCGCCGCCAGCGATGTTCGGGCCCGGCAAGACACCCGCAGGTCGAGGCGAAACCTCACGTCGCCGGCGCTCATCAGGTTGCAACCGGGCCAGCGGCGAACCCTCGAGGTGGGATCGTGCGTCGTCTT
>CATPBO010000050.1 GCA_955652835.1 Candidatus Dormiibacterota bacterium | reverse complement strand
GTCCGGGCGCTTCGATACGAGTAGTCCAGACGCGCCGGGCGGCCTGACGAGCCCTGTACCTTTGAAGTGTTGAGGGTCTCTGCCTACCCGCTGGTTGAGGTCGACGAGGCCGCCGCCTTGGTCCTGGACCACACGCCGACCATGGGCGTCGAGCGAGTGGCGCTCGCCCATTGCATCGGACGTGTGCTGGCCGAGGACCTGTCCGCAACCGCGTCGCTGCCGGCATTCCCGTCCAGCGCTGTGGACGGCTACGCCGTGCGTTCGGCGGACGCCGGCAAAGCTCTGCGGGTGTTGGGCGAATCCGCCGCGGGCAGGCCGTTCTCCGGCTCCGTTGAACCGGGGACCGCAGCACGCATCCTGACCGGCGGGGTGCTGCCCGATGGCGCCGACTGCGTGGTCATGTTCGAGGACGTGCAGCTGGACAGCGAGGTGGTGACGACTCCCACGAATCTTCGGGAGGGGAGTAACTTCCATCGCCCGGGAGCGGATGTGCGCGCCGGCGAGCAGGTTCTGACGGCGGGTACTCAGCTCGGTGCCGCCGAGCTCGGGCTGGCGGCAGCCCTGGGCTTTCCGAGGTTGCCGGTGTTCCGGCGGCCACGAGTGGCGTTGATGTCGACCGGCGATGAGCTCGTGGAGGTGGGGGGGAAGCCGGGCCGCGGGCAGATCATCGACTCGAACCGATGGGCTCTGCTGGCGGCTCTGCGCGAGGTGGGGGCCGAAGTGCGGGGCCTTGGAATCGGTCCTGATCAGTCCGACGCGCTGCGCACGCTCGTCGTCGACGCGCTGCGAGAGGTCGACGTCCTGGTCACGTCCGGCGGCGTCTCCGTCGGTACGCACGACCTCGTCAAGCCGCTGCTCGAGTCTCTCGGCACGGTGCACGTTGGTCGGGTGAAGCTGAAGCCGGGCAAGCCGTTTACTTTCGCCACGCTGAGCGACCGAAAGCTTGGATTTGGACTCCCGGGCTTTCCCGTCTCGTCGCTTGTGACGTTCGAGGTTTTCGTGCGGCCGGCTCTGCGTAAGATGCAGGGCTTTGCGCAGCTGCATCGCCCTACGCTGCCGGTCCGCCTGGCCTACGACGCGCGCGCGACCGCCGATCGCACCGAGTACCAGCGCGTCACACTTCGCCGCGAGGGGCAGGAGCTGGTCGCCGAGTCCACTGGCTCGCAGTCCTCATCGCGCTTGATGTCACTCGCGGGAGCGCATGCCTTGGTGCGCATCCCACCCGGCGATCAGGGGATCAAAGCCGGGACGGTGGTGGAGGCAATGATCCTGGCCTTACCGTGAGCGCGGTAGGCCGGCGCGGTCCTGTTCCTGTTGCATACGAATGGCCTCGTCGCTTATATCGCCTTGAACGTCCCGCGCTGTGCGTTTCAGGTTGCCCAGTGCCTGCCGGGCCTTGCCCGTCATCTCCTCTGACTTGTCGCCGGTCACCTCGCCTTTGATCTCTTCTGCCTTGCCACGAATTTGATCTTTCATATCTGAGCAACGCAGAGCCCCCGCGCGTTCCCCTTCGAACGTCCGTTCGCTTTAGAATTAGTTATCTCAATGCCCTCCAGCTTTCGTGTCGACGCACCCTTCAAGCCGGCGGGGGACCAGCCGCAAGCGATCGAGCAGCTCGTCGAAGGCGTGCGCTCTGGGCTGACCCAGCAGGTTCTGGCAGGCGTCACGGGCAGCGGCAAGACCAACGTCATGGCGTGGGCGGTCGAGCAGCTGCAGCGGCCCGTGCTCGTGCTCAGCCCCAACAAGACCCTGGCCGCCCAGTTGTGCGCGGAGTTCCGCCGTCTGCTGCCCGACAACGCGGTCGAGTATTTCGTGAGCTACTACGACTACTACCAGCCCGAGGCTTACATAGCGCGCTCCGACACGTACATCGAGAAGGATTCGAGCCGCAACGAAGAGATCGACCGCATGAGGCACTCCACAACGCAGGCGCTGCTCACGCGGCGCGACGTCCTCGTCGTGGCCAGCATCAGCTGCATTTACGGCATCGGCGCGGTCGAGGACTATATGGGTGAGTCGCTGCACATCGAGAAAGGGCAGGCGATCCGCCGCGAGGTGTTCCTGCGCAAGCTCACCGAAATGCTGTACGAGCGCAACGACTACGACCTTGCGCGCCTGCGCTTCAGGGTCCGCGGAGACGTTGTCGACCTGGTGCCGGCGAACGAAGAAAAGGTGCTTCGAGTCGAGTTCTTCGGGGATGAGGTGGAGCGGATCCAGGAGCTGGACGCCGTCACCGGCGAGATTCTCGGCCCACGAAATGAATTCACCGTGTTCCCGGCTTCTCACTACGTGACGCCCGCGGACAAGCTGCGCCTCGCGATGGCCGATATCGAGGTGGAGCTCGAAGAGCGTTGCAAGTGGTTCGACGAACACGGTCGCCTCCTCGAGGCCCAGCGGCTAAGACAGCGCACCAACTTCGACCTCGAGATGATGCGCGAGACCGGGACCTGCGCCGGGATCGAGAACTACTCGATGCACCTGACGCGCCGCAAGCCGGGTGAGGCCCCATACACGCTGATGGACTTCTTGCCGGACGATGCCCTCATCTTCGTCGACGAATCTCACGTGGCCGTGCCACAGATCGGCGGCATGCTGGGGGGCGACCGGTCGCGAAAGGCGGCACTTGTGGAGTACGGTTTCCGGCTCCCGAGCGCGTTCGATAACCGGCCCTTGAGCTTCGACGAGTGGGAGGAGCGCGCGCACGACGTCGTCTACGTCTCCGCCACGCCGGGTCCATACGAGATCCGCCGATCCCAGCGCACCGTGGAAATGGTCGTGCGCCCGACGGGCCTGGTCGACCCGACGGTCGAGGTCCGGCCCACTGCCGGTCAGATCGATGACCTGCTCGCAGAGGTGAAGCGACGAGCAGAGCTGGGTCATCGGTCGCTGGTGACCACGCTGACCAAGCGTTTCGCTGAAGACCTCGCCGACTACCTGCGCGAGTACGGAGTCAAGGTGCGCTACCTGCATTCCGAGCTGGATGCGATGGAGCGCATCGACGTCCTGCGCGACCTTCGCACTGGCGCGGTCGACGTCGTGGTGGGCATCAACCTGCTCCGCGAGGGACTGGACCTGCCCGAGGTTGCGTTCATCGGCATCCTCGACGCGGACAAGGAGGGCTACCTCCGCGCCTACCGGTCTTTCATCCAGACCATCGGCCGTGCGGCGCGCAACGTCGAGGGGCACGTGGTGATGTACGCGGACAAGGTCACTGACTCCATGCGGCAGGCACTCGATGAAACCGAGCGCAGGCGGAACAAGCAGATTGCATACAACGCGGAGCGGGGCATCACGCCTGAGACCGTGAAAAAGGCGATCTACGCCCTGGAGATCAACGAGAAAGACCTCCAGGCGGACGCTGTTGAGATCATGGCCGGCGCCGGGGTTCCGCGGGCGGACCTGCTGGCGATCGTTCGCGACCTGGAGAAGGAGATGCGACGCCTGTCGAAGGAGCTGCAGTTCGAGGATGCCGCGCGAGTGCGGGACCGGATCATCCTGCTTCGCAAGCGACTATCTGGAGAGGAAACCGGCAAGGAAGACGACGGTGAGGTGGCGCTGGCGATCGCGGCTGCGCCCAAGCAGAAGACGATGGTCCGGAACTGGAGAAAGTCACGGCGCGGCCCTTGAGGAACGTCAAGCGTGCCGAAGCGCTGCTTGTGGCAAAGCCGGATGGCTGGATGGAGACTCTCGGTGCCAGGATCACCGAGTCAGAACCCGGTCGCGTCGTACTCGAGCTGGAGGCCGGGCCGCAGCATCGCCACGGCGGTGGCGTGGTCCAGGGGGGAGTCATCACCCAGATCGCCGACGCCGCCATGGGCATGTCGCTGGCG
>CATPBO010000049.1 GCA_955652835.1 Candidatus Dormiibacterota bacterium | reverse complement strand
GTGTCGGAGACCGTGATCCCAACCTGATCGCCAGCCTCCGCTGCTTCGACGGAAATGATTCCACCGTCGAGGGTGTTGTTTACGGCGTTCCTGATCAGGTTGGTCAGAACTTGCGCCAGGCGGTCGCGATCCGCCATTGCCCGAGGCAGCCCAGCTGCGTACGAGTGGACGAGGCTCAGGTTTCGCTCGCGTCTGGCGAGCGGAACGAGCGCCGTGCACACCTGATCGAGAACTTCCGGAACTTCGACGGGACCGATGTCAAGATGGAGCTCGTCGGCATCCGCTCTCGCCAGCGCGAGCACATCATCCACGAGCGCTCCCAACCGGTCGGTCTCGGCAGCCACAACCAACAGGTAGTTGCGCGTCTCTTGATCCATTGGCCGGTCTGTCTTGAGCAGCGATTCCACATGGGCGCTGATGCTGGCGACGGGGGTTCGAAGCTCATGTGACGCATTGACGATCAGTTCGCGCCGGCTCTGGTCGGCACGCTCAGCGCGTGCATGCTGGACCTGAGCTTCGGCTTTCGCGGCCGCGAGCTGCAGCCTGCTCTCATCCGTGCCAAGCATGACCTCGGCAAATCGGGCCCACAGCCATCCCAGACCGTTCATGAGCGCGACCGAGACGACTGCGAAGGCAACCCCAAAGGAGCTGATGAGAAAGAAGCCCACGAAAACCGAATTGCTGAAGGTGCCGTCGATGGTGACTCCGGGGAACATGGTCCCGGAGTTGACCACTCCTTGTTGGTACAGAGATGTCATCACCGCATAAATGACGGGATAGAGGACCAACGAGAGCGAAATCGAGATCAGCATGATGGCGACCGTGAAGGAGAAGATGCCGAAGGGAAATTCAATCAGGAGATAAGACAGGCTCTTCCACGTCACCGGATCCCTCAAGGTTTTGAGCAGTCGCTGCCACGTCCAGAGTGGGGTGGGATCGGGAGCAAACATCGGCCTGATGTGAGCGCCGAGAAGGTGGATCGCCAGCTCGCGCTCGATGCGTGCGAATACAAGCCAGATCAGCAGGGTCAAGATCAGGACCAGGAAACCGACGATCACGATGGCCAGCCCAAGGCCTGTGGACAGTCCCGTGACGATAACCGTGAAGTACAGCGTCCCGAGCGGGAACGCGAGCAACAGATAAAGGATCCGGAGATAAGTCCGCGAGTCCGTCATCAGGCCTCGAGCCGCGACTAGCACACCGGGAGCTTAGGAGGAAAATGCCGCGGCTTTATGTCGAATTGCGCGAGCTTTACCCGGCGAAGGTAGGCTTCATCGTCCGCGACCGATCAGGAGAAGTTGCGCAGCCGTCCCCAGATCTCTGGGATTGGTGCCTTGAGCTTGCAGAAGGTGACCGGAGCGCCCTGCTCCAGACCGGCGACGTGGTACGGCACGGTGAGGTGCGCGATGAGCGTTGGCGACGTGCACATCCACGCCACCTCAGAAGGTTTGTAATCGACCATGAGCGCGTTGGTCGCGGCGAGACTGCTCGGCAGCCAGTACCAGTCGCTCAGCTGTGGGCTGATCGCCTCAGGGCGAACATTCGGACTGTCGTAGACCTGGAGTGCTCCCGGAACGCCGTAGTAGGCCGAGATGATGACCGTGTTGCTGCGCTCCGATGCGGGGAGATCGCGATAGATCGTTGTCACCTGGTAAGCGATGTCGTCCCACCCCACGCTGTCAGCAAATACTTCGTTCACGGTCTCGATGCGGGCGGCATGAATGCGATCCGGAGGGGTGACCGGGACGACGAGGAAGAAGAAGACGACAAATTCCAGCACGCTCGCGACAACGACAGCGATCTGAAGGCCGGAGCGAAGCTTTGGGCGCTTGATGCGGGAGATCGCCATCAGCCCTTGAGCCAGGGCGATCGGAATCGTTCCGGCCGCGTAGTAGGACTTACCCACGAAGAGGAAGAGGAGCAGCGGAACGGCGCAGGCAATTCCGATCGGACGCAGCAGTCGACTGCGGAATAGAGAAATCATTCCCGCCAGCCACAGGGGAAGAAGAAAGAAGAAGTAAGCGGCGAACTGGATTAGGTAGACGAGGGGGCCGCCGCCGCTCCCCCGATGGTTGGCGAGGTAGATCAGCGTGGGGAAGCCTTCGACGACCTGCCAGGCGAGATTCGGCGCCCAGATGAGAAGTGCAATCGCAACGGCGATCCACGGATATCTCGTCCGCAGCTCATTTCGCAACGAAGGGGTGAGAAGGACGGCGATGCCCATTCCTGCGATGAGACCCACGATGGTGTACTTCACCTCGAGCCCGATCCCGAGCGTGACGCCCATATAGATCCAGTACCTGGGCCGCCGGTCGATGACCAGGCGGAGAAACCAATACAGGGAGACCATCCAGGTCACCTGGTCGAAGGTCACGGTCTGGAAGACCCAGTTCGAGCCGAGCAGGTATGGCGCCGCGATGGCCGTGACCAATGCGATTCCCTGGAGCCGCAGCGAGCCGCCAAGCCGGCGGACATAGGCGCCCGAGAGTGCAACGAGGAAACCGCCCAGCAGCGATGGGAGCACGCGAAGGGTCCAGGGACTGACCCCGAGGAGCCCGGTCTCTAGTCGAGCCAGGAGTGGGACGAGAGGTGGGAAGTCGACGTATCCCAGCGCCGGATGCCAGCCACAGGTGAGGTAGTAGAGCTCATCCGTATGGAAACCCAGGGTGTTGTTGGTTGCAAGATGAAGGGCGATGACGCCAAGCGCTGCGCCTCCAAAGAGAAGCGCAATTGTAAGGGGGGGATGTTGCCGGCTGGGCAAAGCGTTCAAGCTGAGCGACATCGTCGGCAGGGTAGCAACCGGAGAGAGCGGTCAGGCAGCCTCTGCTTTCTTGGCGAGGTTGCCGAGCAGCACGCCGAAATCCTTGGCAACCTGCGGGCCAAGCATGCCGCCAAGCAGTCCGCCCGGCGGGCCCTTGACCTCGACCATCTGACTGATTCTGGTTTTGCCTCCTGCGGGCTCGATTCTGCAGTTGAAGCGAAAGGTGGTTCCCGGCACGACGCTCGTCTCGAGCGCGAAGCTGCGGCCTGACACCACGTCCACGAGCCTCAAGCCCATTTGGGTCTCCACCGACCGGCCACTGTACCGCTGGAACCGCGGCTGCAGCCTCCTTAAGCGGGTTTCGCATCAGCCTGCCGACCCCGCCTAGACTCGATCGAGTGTTGAAGGCACCTTTGACCGCGCCCGGGCCCCCGATCGCGCCTCGACGCCCGACCGTCCTCGAGGCTCACGGCGACAGCCGCGTCGATCCCTACTACTGGCTGCGCGAGAAGGACAACCCCGAAGTCATCGCCTACCTGGAAGCGGAGAACGCCTATTCGGACATCGTCATGGCGCCCACCGCGCCGCTGCAGGAGAGGCTCTACCGCGAGATCGTCGGCAGGGTCCAGGAGACGGACACCTCGGCGCCCACCTTCTATAAAGGATGGTGGAGCTACACGCGCACGGTCGAGGGCCTGGACTACGAGATCTACTGCCGTCGCCGTGATTCCATGGAAGCACCCGAGGAGGTGCTGCTCGACGGCAACGAGCTGGCCAAGGGCCATGACTACTTCGAC
>CATPBO010000048.1 GCA_955652835.1 Candidatus Dormiibacterota bacterium | reverse complement strand
GCTCGCGTAGGCCCAGCGAGTAGTTGCCGCGGCCGTCGAATCCTTCCGGGTTGACGCCGCGGAAGTCGCGGATTCGGGGGAGTGCGACGCTGAGCAACTTGTCGAGGAAGAACCACATGCGCCGGCCGCGCAGGGTCGTCTTGATGCCGACTGTCTGGCCGGCCCTGAGCTTGAAAGCGGCGACGGACTTACGCGCCTTGATGAGGGCCGGCTTCTGGCCGGTGATGGTGACGACGTCGCCCACTGCCGCATCGAGCGCCTTGTCGTTGTCCTTCGCCTCGCCGATGCCGATGTTCACGACGACCTTGGCGATGCGAGGCACCTCCATGGCGTTGCCGTAGTCGAACTCCTTCGTCATCTGGGCGACGATCGTCTCCCGGTACAACGTCAACATGCGCGGCGGCACGTCGGTCCGGGTCCCCGGCGCCTTTGGGGCTTCGGGCTTCTTCTGAGCCGCTTTGGCTTTGCTCACTGCGCCTCCGTCTTGCGGACGCGCTCGTACGGCTCGCCGCAGTGGCGGCAGACGAGCGCACGCGCGCCGGATTCGAGGACAGTGTGCTTCGTGCGGGTGGGCCGCGAGCACGACGGGCAGACGAGCATCACGTTCGAGTAGTCGAGCGGGGCTTCGAAGTCGACCACGCCACCCTGTGCGACGCTGACACCGCCGCGCCGCGCGCCGGCCTTGGTGTGGCGCTTGAGGATGTTCACGCCCTTGACGACGATCTTGTGCTTGTCGGGGATGGTGCGCAGCACCTCGCCCTGCTTGCCCTTGTCCTTACCCGTGACGACGATCACCGGATCGCCGGGGGCGAGGTCGAGCCAGCGGCGCGTTGGCTGTGGCTTGTTCTTCAGCATTTTGGTTACAGGACCTCGGGAGCCAGACTGATGATCTTCATGAAGTTACGCTCGCGAAGCTCGCGGGCCACGGGTCCAAAGATTCGCGTGCCGCGCGGGTTGTTCGCGGTGGCCAGCAGCACGGCTGCGTTTTCGTCGAAGCGGATGAGCGAGCCGTCCGGGCGCTTGTATTCCTTCGTCACACGCACGACGACGGCCTTCACGACCTCGCCCTTCTTGACCTGACCGCCGGGCTGGGCAGACTTGACCGTCGCGGTGATGATGTCGCCCACCGACGCGTACTTGCGGTAGTGCCCGCCGGCCACGCGGATGCACAGGATCTCTTTCGCTCCTGAGTTGTCCGCGACCTTGAGCCGAGTCTCTTGCTGGATCAATTTGCTACTTCGCCTTCTCCACTATCTCGAGCAAGCGCCAGCGCTTTTCCTTGGATATGGGGCGCGTTTCAGTGATGCGCACGAGGTCGCCGACACCGCACTCGTTCTTCTCGTCGTGGACTTTGAACTTCGTGCGCTGCCGGACGGTCTTGCGGTAGAGGCGGTGCGCTTTGGACGTGCCGACCTGGACGATGATCGTCTTGTTCATCTTGTCGGCGATGACCGTGCCGAGGCGGACCTTGCGCTGGCCGCGGGTCTCGGTCGGTGTCTCTGTCTTCGCCGCGGTTGCGGTGTCGGTCATGACTTTTCCTCAGTCTTCTTGCGACCGCGTTTGGGCTTAACTGCTTCCTCGGGTTGCTCGGCTATGGGCTCAGCGGCCGGGAGCAATTCCTCAGGCTCGGGTGTGGACGCGAGGATTCCAAAGTCCCGCTCGCGCAGGACCGTCATGATGCGTGCGATATCGTGCCGGACCTTGCTGATCTGGCTCGAGTCCTCGAGCTGGCCGACTGCGTGCTTGAACCGGAGCTCATAGAGCTCGCGGCGCGCGACGCGCAGGCGACCACCGAGCTCATCCACCTCCAGCACCCTCAGGTCCTGCACCTGCATCAGGCACCCCCCGCCGCCGAGGCGGCCGATTCGGAGACGACAAAGCGGGTCTTGATTGGAAGCTTCGAGGCGGCCAGCTTCATCGCCTCTTTCGCAACCTGTGGCGTCACGCCGCCCATCTCGAACAGCACGCGTCCGGGCTTGATCACCGCGACCCAACCTTCGGGGTTGCCCTTACCCGAGCCCATTCGGGTCTCGGCGGGCTTCTTGGTGATCGACTTGTCCGGGAAGACGCGGATCCAGATCTGGCCGCCGCGCTTCACGTGGCGGGTCATCGCCCGGCGGGCAGCTTCGATCTGGCGGTTGCTCATCCAGCACGCTTCCATCGCCTGCAGGCCGTAGTCGCCAAACGCGACGGTGGCGCCTCGAGTGGCAATGCCCGTGCGCCGGCCGCGGTGCATCTTGCGGTACTTGACGCGCTTGGGGATCAGCATCAGCTCTTGGCCTTCTTGGTTGAAGGTGCGCCCTGCGCGCGCCCGGCGGTTGAAGGTGCGCCCGGCGCGCGCCCGGCGGTGGTGGTGGCCTTTTTGGCCGGAGCCTTGGTCTCGGCCTTTGCCTTGGGGGCAGCCTTGGCCTTGGTCTCGGTCTTGGCTTCTGCCTTGGCTTTGGGCTCCGCCTTCGGTTTCGCGGCGGGCTTGGCCGTGGTGGTCGTGGTTGCGCGGGCGCGCCGCGGCGCGGCGACCGCGGTCACGACCTCGGGCTCTGGCGTGGCGACCTGCACTGAGGGCGCCTCTACGGCAGCAGCCTGCGACTCGGCCAGGACATCGGCGAGCTCCGGTTGCGGAGCGATCTCGGCGATCGGCGCGGTCGTTTCCGCCGCCACGGGCTGCTTGCGCAGCGGGGCTGCCACGTCCTTGTAGATCCAGCACTTGACGCCGATGGCGCCGAAGGTCGTGTTGGCGGTCGCACGGCCGAAATCGATGTTGGCGCGCAGCGTGTGCAAGGGCACGCGGCCTTCGCGGTCCCACTCACGACGCGCCATTTCGGCTCCGCGTAGGCGGCCGCCGCAGTAGATCCGCACGCCCTTCGCGCCGGACCGCATGGTGCGCAGGATCGCCTGCTTCATCGCGCGCTTGTAGCTGATGCGGCGCTCGATCTGCGAAGCGATGTTCTCCGCCACGAGCTGCGCGTCGAGCTCCGGCTGCTTGATCTCCTGGATCGAGATGCGAACGCGGTTTCCAAAGCGCTTCTCGAGGTCTTCACGCAGCTGATCAACCGAGGCCCCGCCTTTCCCGATCACGATTCCCGGCTTGGCCGTGTGGATGGTCACGGTGAGCTGTGCGTTCGACGAGCGCTCCGTCTCGATCTTTGCGATGCCCGCGTTGCGAAGCCGCGCGAGGATGACGCGGCGCATCTCGAGGTCTTCGTGCAGCATCTTCGTGTAGTCCTTGGGGTTGGCAAACCAGTTCGCCTCCCAGGGACGGAACACGCCGAGACGGAATGCGTTCGGATGGACTTTATGACCCAACTACTTCTTTACCTCAGGACGGTCTTCGACGACCGCGGTGATATGGCAGGTGCGGTGGAAGAACTCGTG
>CATPBO010000047.1 GCA_955652835.1 Candidatus Dormiibacterota bacterium | reverse complement strand
GAGCTGCTCGCCGGGCATGTGCGCAAGATCCAGGACGACGAGGTGACCATGCTCTCTACAGTAGGCGTGGAGATCGGCAAGTTAATCCACCGTTCTGATATCGAACAGGCGCTCCGGCGCAGCGAGGCCGACCACCGCGCCATCTTCGAGCGGTCGCCGATCGGAATCGCCCGCATCAGCGGCGAAGGCGAGCTGGTCGAAGCAAACCCGGCACTGCTGAGCATGCTCGAGCACGACTTCCAGTCCATGCGCGCCAATGCATGGCCTGACTTGCTGCGCGCGTATGACCAGGCCGCTTCCCGTCAACGAGTCGCCCCACTGATGGCCGGGATCATCTCCGGTAGCAGCGTGCAGGTACGGGCCGCGACGGCCGCCGGAAAGTGGCTCTGGCTGCAGCTCACCGCTACCCCGATACCCGACTCGAACGGCCGGCCGGAGCACCTCCTCGTAATGGTTGAAGACGTGACCACCGTGCGAGAGACGTCGGACCAGCTCGCCGAAGCGCTCGACGCACAGCGCGGCGCGAATGCCAACCTCGAGAAGCTCGATCGCACCAAGACCGAGTTCCTTTCCATTGTCAGCCACGAGTTCAGGACCGCCCTGACCGGCATCCAGGGCTTCAGCGAGCTTATCCGCGACGGCGGCCTGGAGCAGGACGAGCTGCGCGCGTACGGCGGCTACATATTCAATGACGCGGACCGGATCAACCGGTTGATCGGGGACATGCTGGATCTCGACCGCATGGAGTCGGGCCGGATGAGCATGCGATCCGGTGACGTGGACATCAACGAGGTCCTGACGGAAGCCATGGCGAGGGCCGGCACCTCGGCTGCCACGGTCGAGTTCAAATCCGACCTTGACCCGCGGCTGCCGATCGTGGTGGGCGACCGGGACCGGCTGATACAGGTGGTCAGCAACCTGGTGAGCAACGCGGTCAAGTACTCACCCGACGGCGGCACGGTGACCCTTTCCACCCGGGCCGACGGCGGATATGCCCTGGTCAGCGTGGCCGACACTGGCCTGGGCATTCCGCCGGACGAGATCGGCCACGTCTTCGAGCGCTTCCGCCGAGTCAGGAGCGGAGCCGCGCAGTCAATTCCTGGGACTGGCCTGGGCCTCACGATCGTTAAGCAGATCGTGGAGATGCATGGGGGCAAGATCTGGGTCGAGAGCGCGGTCGGTCACGGGTCGGCTTTCCACTTCACCGTTCCTCTCGTGGCAGAGAACGTCACCTCGCAGCGCCGGCATGCCTGAGCCGGCGACCACGGGTGATACAGGCCGATTCACGGTGCTGGTGGCAGATGACAACGACGTGGCCCAGCGCCTGTGCAAGCGGGTGCTCGAGAAGGCGGGTTACGCCGTGCTGATCGCGGCGGACGGCCTGCAGGCGGTCGATGTCGCTCTCAACCAGCACCCGTCGATGATCCTCATGGATGTCGCGATGCCTGGGATTGACGGCCTCGAGGCGATGCGGCGGATCAAGGCTGAGAGACCGGCCATGCCGATCGTCATCGCAAGCGCGCACTCGATGGCAAGCGATCGCGAGCGTTTCCTTGCCGCCGGTGCGGACAACGTCCTCAGCAAGCCTTTCCGCCTCGCTGACCTAGTGGCGATCGTCGCCAAGCTCGCCCAAGGCAGCAAGTGAAAGACCTCACCGGCACGCGGATTGGCCAGTACGAGATCGTCGAACGCCTTGGCGGGGGCGGTATGGCCGTCGTCTACCGGGCGGTCCAGCAGCCGCTCGGCCGCGAGGTGGCGCTCAAGGCGCTGTCCTCAGAGCTGTTCCAGGACGACGGCTTTGTCAAGAGGTTCGAAACGGAAGCCAAGACGCTGGCCAAGCTCGACCACCCCAACATCCTTCCGATCTACGACTTTGAGCTGAGCGAGGGGGTCGCGTACCTGACGATGCCGCTCATCCGGGGCGGCACGCTGAGGGACATCCTGAACCGCGGACCGCTCGACACGCTGACCGCATGGCGCTACCTGCGCGAGATCGGGGATGGCCTCCAGCACGCGCACGACGCCGGCATCGTGCATCGCGACCTCAAGCCGACCAACGTTCTCATCCACGCCGACGGCCGGGCGATGTTGGCCGACTTCGGCCTGGCGCGTGGGGCCGGCCAGCCGACACACCTGACCACAATCGGTCTCGCGATCGGCACTCCCGGCTACATGGCGCCCGAGCAGGTCATGGGTCACGACGTGGACAAGCGCGCCGATATCTACGCGATGGGGGTGCTGACGTTCGAGATGCTGACCGGCCGCCTGCCGTTCATCGGCTCGAACCGGATGGAGGTCGCGTACTCGACCGTCAACGCGCCAATCCCATCCGCGGTCAAGCTGAACGCCGCGCTGCCCGACGAGCTCGACCAGCTGCTCGGCAAGGTGCTGGCCAAGGATCCGGCGCAGCGTCCGCAGACCGTGCGCGAGCTCCTGGCGCAGATGGCGCGCCTGCCTCAGCGCCGGCAGCAGGGCACCGCAGCGACCGGAGGCCAGGCGGCCGTCGCGCCGGCGGGCCCTCGCCCGGGCGCCACGGCCGATCCACCGACATCGCCCAACGTGCGCGCCGTGACCGCGGCGCCGCCACTTCCGCCACTTCATGGCTCACCGATCCCCACACCGACCGCCCTCGGCGGCTCCGCGATCAGGACGCTCGAGCTCATGGGAGTGCGGGCGTCGCGGGCGCGCGGCCGCTTCATCCTCAATTCACATGTCAGCAACCTGGTCCACGTCGCGCGTGATGTCTCGGGCGATAGGTGGCCGGAGATCGCTTATGCCGCCGGACTCGTCCAGTACGTGGAACAAGACCCGCCTCACGACGACCAGCTTTCCTCGCCCGTGGAGTCTCTGAGCCGGTTGAACGAGGCGTTCGAGACGGTCTACGGACCCGAGGCCGAGGACATGATCCGAACCTGGGGCCGCCGGGCCACCGAGCGCTGGCTCGCCGAGGGCCGGCACGGCATGGGTGGTCCGCGGCGGCTGGTTCCCGGCCGCCAGCGCAAGCTGGCGGGGGTGGTCAAGGGATTCACCGAGGCGATGGACAACGTCCGCGGCGAGCACACGCATGCTTGGCTGCAGGTGGATGAGCACCAGTTCTGGCTCGTCAACTTTTCGAACATGTTCGCCCTCGGGCGCATCAAGCCGGTGAAGTCGTGCCACATCTGGACGGCGACCATCGAGACCATCCTCCGCTGGGCCGGTCTTGCCAACGACTGGTACGTGGAGGAGGTCGAGTGCGGCTCCGTGACGGGCACTTTCGACTGCGTTTTCGCGATACGATCGGTCGAAACTTAGGGCTTAATACGGGCTAGAAAGAAGACTTAAAGACGGCCTGTATTTATTGCGCCTTCTGTTATGCCACCAGAGTTAACATCATTTTGCCGAGGGTGCCTCGGTCTCCTTACATCGCCCTCCCTCCTTTCTGAAGGTCCTCTGCCGACGGGTAGGGGACCTTCTTGTCTAGATTGCTAAACCAATGGGAAGGTTTGCGATCGACGTCACCGCATGCTGGCGGCCGCGGCGCGTGGGCATGCTCACGGTCGCCGTCGAGCTCTCGAAGGCCCTGGTGGAGCACAAAGGGAAGGACGACATCACGCTGCTTTGCAGCCGCGAGCGTCCTGCTGCCCTGGCCGGCCTCGAATGCGAGGCGGTCCTGTCGCCGTACCGGCACGAGCTCGTTCTGAAAACACGCTGGCTGCCCGGCATCGAACCGCAGCTGGAGTGCGACGCGATCCTTTATCCGTACTGGCCGAGCCCGCCGTTTCGACACAAGGACGCACCACCCGCGGCGATCTTCGTCCACGACCTGGCCTTTCGCATGCGGCCGAAAGAGGTGCCCTGGCAGCAGCGGGCGTACATGGGCACCGTCTTGGGGCCCGCCCTGCGTCACGCGGCAGCAGTGCTGGTGCCGTCAGAGTCCACGCGACGCGACCTTTTGGACCTCTACAGCATCCCGGGCCTGGAGTCCAGGGTCGCCGTGATCGCAGAGGGTGTCCCACCCGCCGTGCCTGCGGGTCCGATGCCTGATGGTATCCTGCCCGGCTTCATCCTGGCTGTAGGCACCATCGAGCCACGCAAGAACTATCCTCGCCTGCTTGCCGCGTACCGGCAGCTGCGCGCCCGGCACGGGTTGCTGCCGATCATCATCAACGGGCGGCCGGGGGTTCCGGAGCTGGTGATCGCGGGCCGTCCCGGATGGGCATACGGCGACACGCTGCAGCGCATCGCCGCCGAGCCGGGAGTGCGTTACCTGGGGCACGTTGACGAGCCCACGCTGACAGCGCTGTACGAATCGGCGTCGGTGCTGGCTTTCCCGAGCCTGTACGAGGGATTCGGGCTTCCGCTGCTCGAGGCCATGGCTCGCGGGGTTCCGGCGGTGGTCGGTGCCGCGGGGGCGCTACCCGAGCTGGCTCTTGGCGCCGCCATCGCGGTCGAGCCTGATGACGTCGATGCGATCGCCGGGGCCATGGAGCGGTTGCTCTCCGATGCGGAGCTGAGGCAGAAGCTGGGCGAGGAGGGCAAGCGCCGTGCATCGGGCTTCACCTGGGCCCGGGCGGCGGAGCAGACGCTGGAGATCCTCCACCGGATCGGGAGCGCGGACCATCGTAAAGTCGCCTAGTGGTGTGTCTGGGAACCAGCTGGACAAGACGCGCAGGAGGCGACGCTGGCATCAGCGAAGCCCGGCCGACTAGGCCGATGGATTGGCCAGCGCCTTCCCGGACGCACCACTAGTGATGACAGAGCGCATTTCGGTTTGTGTGCTGCTGGCGGGGAGCCGGCACGACTACCTGCACATGGCTCGACCGCTGTTGAAAGCGCTGGACGCGACGCAGCACTTCCAGGTCGAAGTGGTGACCAGCGGAACCGAGCTGCCGATTCACAACGCGCAGGTGCTGCTGGCCGCGAGCGATCATGCGCTGCTGCCTGGCCAGGCATCGCAGCTCGCGGATTTCGTGCGCGGAGGGGGCGGTCTGGTCCTTCTTCACGGCACGCTCGCCGCCTGGGCTGAAGGTGGCGATCTCGCCGGGCTCGTGGGCTGGGCTCCAAGCGGGCCGGGGCCTCTGACCGAGCTCGTCATCCGGCCGGATGACCAGCACCCGATTACATCTCGTCTTGGGTCTGAGCTCAAGCTGCACGACGAGCTGTACTTTTCGGAAGGTCCGCCCGTCGATGCTTCGGTGCTGCTGCGAGCCAGCTGGCGCTTCACCGAGCAGGTCGTCGCCTATGAGCGTCGCGTCGGGGATGGACGTTTCATCCACCTCGGTATCGGCCACGATCCGTCTACCTACGAGCTCGAGGGTTTTCAGAAGCTGGTGCAGCGGACACTGCTGTTCGCGGTGGGCCGCACGGCGGCCCCCGCAGTCGGCGTCGGCCTCATCGGCTATGGCGCCATCGCCCGCGCGCACGCCGAATCGATCACGGCGACGCCCGGACTGCACCTGGTCGGAGTCTGTGATGTGTCAGACGAGCGCCGGCACACGGCCGCTCGAGAGTGGTCGGTGCGTACACACTCACGCGCGGAGGAACTGCTCGACGACCCGGAGGTCGGCCTGGTCGTGGTCGGCACTCCGCCGAGCATCCATGCCGACTCCGTGATGGAAGCACTGCGGGCCGGCAAGCACGTTGTGTGTGAGAAGCCGTTTGCGCTGCGCGTCGAAGAGGTCGACCGCATGATCGATGCCGCGGTCGCACGCGGCCGAGTCCTCACTGTGTTCCAGAGCCGCCGTTGGGACCCTGATTACCTCGCGCTGCGCGAGGTCGTGCATTCAGGACGGATCGGCGAGGCGTTCTACATGGAGTCGTTTATCGGCGGTCACGAGCATCCGTGCGATTTCTGGCACAGCCACGAACCGATCTCGGGCGGAACGATCTACGACTGGGGGTCGCATTACTTCGACTGGATCTTGCAGCTCATGCCCGATTCGGTCCGCACCATCTCAGCGAACGCTCACAAACTTGTCTGGCACGACGTCACCAACTCAGACCAGGTGAGGGTCGATCTCACATTTGCCAACGGCGCCCAGGCGAGCTTTCTGCAGTCCGACATCGCTGCCGCCCGCAAGCCGAAGTGGTATGTCCTGGGCACCCGCGGAGCGGTGGTGGGCGAATGGCAGCAGGAGGCGGTGCCGGCAGACTTTCCCGCGCGCGTGAAAGTGTTCCGTCCTTCCGACGGTGGCTCTCATGAGGAGCTGATCGCGCTGGCGCCACGCGACGATCACGGGTTCTACCGCAACCTGGCCGACCACCTCGGGTGGGACGAGCCCCTGGCGGTGACCCCGCACGAGGCCCGTCGCACCGTGGCCGTCATGGAAGCCGCCACTCACTCGATCGCCAAGGGTGGCGCTCAGCTCGAGGTCGAGATATAGACCCGCGGCGCGTTGGGTGGGGCGTGCTTGGCGCCGCCGATATCGCTAGACGCGCGGTGCTGCCGGCGATCGGCGCGTCGAAGAACGGCCGCCTGGCAGCGATCGCGAGTCGCGACCCGCAGCGGGCGCGCCAGCTGGCCGCCACCTATCCCGGCGCGCAGGCCACCGATTCGTATGAGGCACTGCTGGCCGATCCCCATGTCGACGCTGTGTACATCCCGTTGGTGAACAGCGTGCACAAGGAATGGACCCTGCGCGCGCTCGCGGCTGGAAAGCACGTGCTGTGCGAAAAGCCCATCGCTATGAACGCGCAAGAGGCCGCGGAAATGGCGGCGGCCGCGGAATCCGCCGGCAAGCACCTGATGGAGGCATTCATGTACCGCTTCCATCCACGAATGAGTCTGTTCGTCGAAGCCCTCCGGGACCCCATGTATGTGCAGGCGAGCTTCGGTTTCACGCTGAACGACAAGAACAACTACCGGCTTCAGGCGCCGCTGGGCGGTGGGGCGCTGCTCGACGTCGGCTGCTACGTCGTGAGCGTTGCGCGCTGGATCCTCGGCGAGCCAGCAACCGTCCTTGCGCGGTCGAGGCTCGTCGACGGCGTGGACATCACAACCAGCACTCTGCTTCAGTTCGCAGGCGGCGAGACCGCCGCCCTATGGGCGAGCTTTGAGTCTCCGGAAGAGCAGGAGCTGACGGTGGTCACGCGCGAAGGCGTGCAGCGCATCGAGCGGCCGTTCACGTCCGGTGAGGATGGCGATCCATATCAGTACATGGTCGAGTCGTTCGCCGACAGCGTGCTGCGCGACCGGCCGGTCGCGATCGCGCTCACCGAGTCGATCGCGAACATGAAGGTCCTCGATCGGGTACGGGCAGCGCTCGCTAGCTCCTGACCGCTGCCTGAAAGCGAGGGTTGTCGTACAGCGGCGCCAGGTCTGGATCTTTTGGGGCCGCGTCCTTCATATCCGGACGGATGGTGAGCGCCTCCTCCAGCAAGCTCAACGCTTCGTCCAGCCGGCCCTGGTCGACGCGAGCGCAGGCGAGGTTGTAATTCGCGGTCGCCATCACGGTGGGCGGAGCCGATGCATTTCGCATGTCGGCCACCGCGTCTTCGAACAATCGATTGGCGCGGTCCCGCTCGCCGTTCTCCTTCAAGTACGCAACGATGTGAACGCGCGGGTGCGTATAGCTGTTGCGAAGCAGGGCTTCAACGGTCGTGGTCGCGGCATACCACTTGAAGGGACGGTCGCCAAGTTCGTCGGACAGCTCGATCAGCTCGGCAAGCAGGTTTTGAGACCGTCCGGCTGCGTCGGCGAGCGGCGTGCCGATGCCGCTTGCCAGCTCTGAGTCGTTGAACTCATCGATGTTCTCGGGAGGCGCGGTGTACGGCCGGGCGTGCCGGAACTCGGTCAGCGCGTTTCGCAAGCGCTCACGCCACATGCTGAGGTGGAACATGAGGATGGCGGCCGGCCAACCTTTCGGCTGGGTTTCAGACTTGACCGCCTCGGCGACGAACTCGCGCTCCATGTCGCGCTCCGCCTGCAGCGCCTCGCGTACGTTTACCAACTAAGCAGGCATCAGGTCGACGGTCTCAGAGCCGGTGACCTCCATCGCTCCGGGCATTATCGGTAGCGTGGAGCCGGGGGCCATCACGATGGTCATGTTGGCGGTCGTCTTGCCGGTCATGTGGCTTTTGAGGATGAGGCGGCCGTTGGGATCGATCCACGTTGTCACGTCGGTATCGGTGGTTCCCTTGATCGTGATCCCCGAGACACCGCCCGCGACGGTCGGGGGAAGATTGTAAGCAGGGGGAGGGTTGCCTGGGGAGTCAACCTTGGGGATGAGTTTCACGGGGTCGATGGTGATGTTTATCGCTGCTGTGCTTGTCGTCTCGACCACCGCCGTATTGACACCTTGAAAGGATTCGTCGCGCAGGTACTTGCTCTTG
>CATPBO010000046.1 GCA_955652835.1 Candidatus Dormiibacterota bacterium | reverse complement strand
CAGCTGCACCAGGAGCACGTCTGCCGCCTCGAGACCCGGCCAAGGGACATCAACGGAGAAGGCGAGGTAACCATTCAGCGACTGGTCATCAACGCCCTGCGCATGCGCCCGGAGCGCATCGTCGTCGGCGAGTGCCGTGGCGGCGAGGCGCTTGACATGCTGCAGGCCATGAACACCGGGCACGACGGCTCGATGACGACCCTGCACGCGAACACCCCGCGTGACGCTCTCGCAAGGCTTGAAACGCTGGTCCTGATGGCCGGTGTCGACCTTCCAGTGCGCGCCATCCGCCAGCAGGTGGCCAGCGGGATCAACCTCGTTTGTCAGCTGAACCGCATGCGTGACGGCTCGCGCAAGGTTACTGCCATAGCGGAGATCGTCGGCATGGAGCAAGACATCATCACCATGCAGGACATCTTCGACCTGGAGCAGAAGGGCGCGACCGCGGAGGGCAAGGTGATCGCTGAATTCAAGCCTTCCGGCCTGCGGCCGAAGATCCTGGACCGCATTTTCGCCCAGGGAATTCCGCTGCCCAAGGAGATCACGGCGCTGTTCCCGCCACCACCCGGATATAAGGCCTCAGCCCGCTAGGCGCGGTCGGCCATTGAGTCATATACTCGGGTTGTGAAGGTCGTCCTGCACGACCGTACTGACGGTCTGGGGCAGGAGGTGCGTGAGCACGCAGAACGCAAGCTGGCACGCCTGGCACGCCATTTCGGAAAGGTGGCCGACGCCGACGTGGATTTCTCGGAAGAGCGCAAGCGCAGCGGTCTCGCCACCATCGTCTGCCGCATCAACGTCCATTTCGACGGCCGCCGTATGCCGGTCCTGTCCGCGCACGAAAGGGGCGCGGACGCGCTTTCGGCGCTAGACCTTGCCCTCGACAAGATCGACCGCCAGGTTGTGAAGTACAAAGAGAAGATCACCCGCCGCAAGAAACCGCTCTCGCCTAACCGCATAGGGGCTCCGGTTGGCCCCGAGGAGCCGCGGTCGCCCGAGCCGGAGAGGGTCCGCATGAAGCTGCGCCCGATGACCATCTCGGAGGCGGTCTCCGAGCTCGAAGCCGACAGCCAGCCGTTCCACGTCTTTCTGGACGAGGATTCCGGCACCATCCAGATCGTCGCTCGACGGGCCGACGGTTCGGTGGCGGTGATCGAGCCGATCGTCCCCTAGCAGATTCGGAATTCCCCTGTCCGGGTACCCTAGATCTAGTGCTCTCAATCGGTAAGTTACTGGACCCCAACGAGCGCGAGGTCAAGCGCCACCTGGTGGTGGCGGCCGCGATCAACGCGCTCGAGCCCGAGCTCAAGGAGCTCGACGATGCCACCCTGCGCGCGCGGTCGGACGAGCTGCGTGAGCGGGCCAAGGAAGGCCACGATCTGGACGAGCTTCTGATCGAGGCCTTTGCGCTGTGCCGTGAATCGAGCCGGCGCACGATCAGACTTCGCCACTTCGACGTCCAGCTGGTCGGCGGCATCGTCCTCCACCAGGGAAAGATCGCCGAGATGAAGACAGGCGAAGGCAAGACCCTTGTGGCGAGCCTGGCCCTGTACCTCAACGCCCTGGCCGGTAAAGGGGTCCACCTGGTCACCGTCAACGACTACCTGGCCCGGCGTGACGCCGGCTGGATGGGCCCGATCTACCACCTCCTGGGCATGAGCGTCGGGATCAACGTCGGGTCTGTCGGCACCTACCTGTACGACCCGGAGTTCGTCGACGAGACGCACCCGGACTCGCGGCTACAACATCTGCGGCCCGTGACCAAGCGCGAGGCTTACCAGGCGGACATCACGTACTGCACGAACTCCGAGCTGGCTTTCGACTACCTGCGTGACAACATGGCCCGCGACCTGGCGCAATGCAGCCAGCGCGACCTGAACTACGCGATCGTTGACGAGGTGGACTCGATCCTCATCGACGAGGCGCGCACGCCTCACATCATCTCCGGCCAGTCCGAGGAATCGACCGAGAAGTACTACGAGTACGCTCGCTGGGCCGCGCGCCTGAATGTGGACGAGGACTACGAGGTCGACCTCAAGCACAAGTCGGCGTCACTCACCGAGTCGGGTATCGCCAAGATGGAGCGCTGGACCGGCATTCGCAACATCTACGACCTGGAAAACGTGATCGAGGCGCACCAGATCAACCAGGCTCTCAAAGCCAAGACGCTGTTCCGGCGCGACCAGGAATACCTGGTCAAGGACGGCGAGGTGATCATCGTCGACGAGTTCACCGGCCGCACGATGCCAGGCCGCCGGTGGTCAGACGGACTTCACCAGGCGGTCGAGGCGAAAGAGGGCGTCAAGGTCCAGCAGGAGCAGAAGACGATCGCCACGATCACCGTTCAGAACTATTTCCGGCAGTACGAGAAGCTTGCGGGGATGACCGGAACGGCGCTGACCGAGGCGGAGGAGTTCCACAAGATCTATGGGCTCGACGTGGTCATCATTCCGACAAACCAGAACATGATTCGCAAGGACAGCCCCGATGTGATCTACAAAACGGAGGAGTCCAAGTTCGAGGCGGTCATCGATGAGATCGTCGAGCTGAATCAGCAGAAGCGACCCGTGCTCGTGGGCACGGTGTCCGTCGAGAAGTCCGAGCGGCTGGCGCGAATGCTGGAAAAGCGCGGCGTCAAGCACAACGTCCTCAACGCCAAACAGCACGAGCGCGAGGCGGGCATCATCGCCGAGGCGGGTCAACCCGCGGCGGTCACGATCGCGACCAACATGGCGGGTCGAGGCACTGACATCGTGCTCGGTGAGGGCGTGACAGACGTTGGGGGACTGCACATCATTGGCACGGAGCGTCACGAGAGCCGCCGTATCGACAACCAGCTGCGGGGCCGCGCCGGGCGGCAGGGCGACCCTGGATCCAGCAAGTTTTTCATCTCGCTCGAAGACGACCTGATGAAAATCTTCGGTCCGGCGGCCGAGCGCATCGGCAGGCTGATGGACAGCCTGGAGGTGGAACCGATCGAACATCCATGGGTCGCGCGCTCGATCGCCGGCGCCCAGAAGAAGGTCGAGGGTATGCACTTCGACGCTCGCAAGCATGTGGTCGAGTACGACGACGTGATGAACAAGCAGCGCCAGATCGTGTACGAGGAGCGGCGCAAAGTGCTCGAGGGGGCAGATACACGAGCGAACATCCTCGGCTACGCCAGGGAAGTCATCGCCAAAGGCGTCGAGCAGCACTGCGAGAGCCGGCACGCAGAGAACTGGGATCTGGACGGCCTGGTCAAGTACCTGAACGCGTACCTACCGATCGCCCCCGATTCACAGATCCCTGATGAGGCGCTGCGCAACGGGCCGGACGGCCTGGTCGAGCATCTCTTCGCTGCGGCAACTGAGACATACGACAAGAAGGTCGAAGAGGTCGGCGCGGATTTGATGCCGCTCGTGGAGCGCGACGTGATGCTGCAGACCGTCGACTGGCAGTGGATGGAGTACCTGACTCAGATGGAGCACTTCCGCGAGGGCATCGGGCTGCGCGCTTACGGCCAGCGTGACCCGCTTGTCGAATACAAGAACGAAGCCTTCGAGATGTTCAACGAGCTGCGCGAGCGCATACAGGCGTCGATCGTGGCGCGAATCTTTAGGGTGCAGGTCCAGCGCAACGCGCCGGTACCGCCGCCATCACCGATGGTGCGGCAGGTTATGGAGAGCGGACCGGGCGAGGTCGACGGCGCGAACGGCGCGGGTCGCAACGGTGCGCCAAGAAAGCGAGCAGCGACGCCCGCGGGCGCCGGCCAGGCGTTGGGTGCAGCCGGCGCTCAAGCTAAGATCGGCCGCAATGATCCGTGCTGGTGCGGATCGGGCAAGAAGTACAAGAGGTGTCATGGACGCTGAACTGAACCCTAAAGAGCTTCTAGAGCGGATCTTGCAGCTGAAGGAGCACCTTTGACCTTCCAGAGAAGGCAAAGCGCGCCGCCGAGCTCGAAGCACAGATGGTGCAGCCAGGCGTTTGGGACGACCCTGCCCGTGCCGGGCAGATGGCACGTGAGGCTGCCGAACTCCGCCAGCTGATCGCGACCTGGGACCGTCTCGAGAAGCGGGCCCGCGACCTGATCGAGCTAGACCAACTCGCCGACGGCGACCCTGAGCTGGAGAAGCAGCTGGCCGAGGAAGAGGCGGCGATCGCCAGAGAATTGCGATCCCGCGAGCTGGACCTGCTCTTCACAGATCCGTATGCGAACCACAACGCGGTGATCACCATCTCGGTAGGACAGGGCGGCGTCGAGGCACAGGACTGGGTCGAGATGCTGATGCGTATGTACCTCAAGTGGGCCGAGCGAAAGCATTTCGAGACTGAGATCCTCGACACCTCACCTGGCGAGGAGGCGGGGCTCAAGAGCGCGACCTTCATCGTGCGCGGACCGCGCGCGTACGGACTCCTTCGCTCGGAGCATGGAGTGCACAGATTGGTGCGTATCTCGCCGTTCGACCAGAACCATCGCCGGCATACGTCATTTGCGCTGGTGGAGGTGATGCCCGAGCTGGAGAGCTCAGATGAGGCCGCGGTGGTGATCAATCCGCAAGACCTGCGCATCGACACCTACCGTTCCACGGGAGCCGGCGGCCAGCACGTCAACAAAACCGACTCTGCCATTCGCATCACCCACCTGCCCACTGGCATCGTGGTCACGTGCCAGAACGAGCGGTCGCAGATGAAGAATCGCGAGATGGCGATGAAGGTGCTCAAGTCACGCCTCTTCCAGCGGCAGCAGCAAGAAGCTGCCGCCCAGCTCGACCAGATCCGGGGCCAGATCCTGCCTGCCGAGTTCGGGTCTCAGATTCGCAACTACGTGCTGCAGCCTTACACCCTGGTCAAGGACGTTCGGACCGGCCTCGAGGTGGGCAATGCACAGGCGGTTCTCGACGGTGACCTGGACCCGTTCATCGAGGCCTGGCTGAGGTGGCGCTTGAGCCAAAACGGCGCACCTGAGAAGCCCAGTGCAAGCAACGCAGAACGGCGCCGTTAGACACATGTTTGAGTCTCCGGGAAGGGGTTGGAGCATCTGGGGGCATGCGGTATACTGCCCGCGACCTAGCCACACGCGCCCTTCGGCGCGGACCGTCACAGCAAGAGACGCACCTTATGGTTCTAACACCAGATTTCGATACTCGGCCGGTGATCAGCTTTCAACACGTCTGGAAGACTTATCCCACCGGAACTGAAGCTCTCCGCGACGTCAACCTAGTCGTCCCCGAAGGCGACTTCGTGTTCCTGGTCGGCCCTTCGGGAGCAGGCAAGTCCACCCTCGTCCGGCTTCTGATCCGAGAGGAGAAGCCCACCAAGGGCAAGATCTTCGTCGACGGCATCGAGCTTGGCCGCATGAAGCGGCGGCAGCTACCAAAGTACAGGCGCAAGGTCGGCCTAGTGTTCCAGGACTTCAAACTTCTTCCCAACCTGACGGTGTACGAGAACGTGGCCTTCGCGCTTCGGGTGCACGGCGAGGCTGAGCACACGATCCACTCCCGCGCGGCGGAGGCGCTCGACACGGTCGGCCTCGCAGGAAAGGAGAACAGCCTTCCCGCCAATCTTTCCGGTGGTGAGCAGCAGCGTGTGGCGATCGCCCGGGCGCTCGTGCATGCTCCACGCTTCATCATCGCCGACGAACCCACCGGGAACCTGGACCCGGCCACCGCCTGGGAGATCATGCAGCTCTTTCTGCGCATCAATGCGCGTGGAGCGACCGTCGTGATGGCGACCCACAACCGTGAGATCGTCGACCTGCTGCGCCGGCGCGTCGTCGCCATCGACGCCGGGCAGGTGGCCAGGGACGATCGTTCAGGCCGATACCACGATGATTTATCGAAATCTCAGATTCGCGCTCAATAGCGCCTGGCAGAGCTTCTGGCGGAACCTCGCGGTCAGCATGGCCGCAGTGCTATCGATCACGCTCATCCTCATCCTGGCCGGTATCAATCTGCTCGTAGGCCACGCCTTCTCCCAGGTGCTGGACGGCTTCCGCGCGAAGGTCAGCGAGATCTCGATCAATGTCGCCGACGGCACGCCGCTTCAGAGCGTCTACGACTTCCAGCAGCAGCTGTCGACCGATCCACGCGTGTCCGGCGTGCGGTTCATCACCAAAGACGAGGCGTTGGTCCAGTTCAAGGCCGACCCGAACAACCTCGTGCTCGCGCAGCAGATCGAAGGCAACCCGCTGGACGCGAAGCTTGAGGTTCGCGTCACCAGACTGGATGACGTCGCGGCCATCGACACGCTCGCCCGCCGCTGGCCCGGGGTGGACCCGACCAATCCGACGAACTACCAGGGCGACTTCGTCAACCGGATGCTCGAGCTGTCCTCATGGCTGGGTGTGGCCGGAGTCGGATTGCTCGCGATCCTCGTCGTAGTTTCAATCGTCATCGTCATGAACACGATCCGTACCGCTGTCTATCACCGTCGCAAGGAGATCGAGGTGATGAAGCTGGTCGGCGCGACGGAATGGTTCGTCCGCGGTCCGTTCGTGATTGAGGGCGTGATGACGGGCCTGATTGCCGCGGCATTCGCTCTTGCCCTGCTCGTGATCGCGTACGAGCCCGCGGTGGACCGGTTCCGCTCGGACGTGGCTTTCATCCCCCTTTCGTACGATCCGGCTTTCGTTGCGAGCCTCGCCCGCGACCTGCTTGTCGGCGGGGCGCTGCTTGGAGCCCTTGGCAGCTACATCGGCGTGCGCCGCTACGTCCGACTATGAAACTTCGAATTTTCGCCGCCCTGGCGATTGCAACCACGGCCTGGTTTCCGCAGTCGGTGCAGACCGTTTCCGCCCTGTACTGCTACCCCGGCGATCCGCCTGCGGTCTACAAGGCGTGCGCAGACTACAACGCCGGCATTGGTCTGCAGGTGGCGAACCAGACTGAGCTGCAGCGCATCCAGTCCCAGATCACCAGCGCCGAAGCCCAGATGAACGCGATCGGCGCGCTGATCAACAACCTCAAGCGACAGATTGCTGCCCAGCAAGCCTTGATCGCGCAGACGCAGACGACGATCGACGACCTGAGCATGCAGATTCGCTTCGGCCAAGCCGACCTGACTCGATTGAGGGCGAACACCAGTGTTCGAGATGAGCTCTTGAACCAGAGGCTGCGCTACATCGACGGACATGGCGCGCTCAACTACTTTCAGCTCGTGCTCACCGCGACCAGCTTCAACCAGATGATGGACCGCATGGTCGCCGCTCAGCAGGTCGCGGCCTCGGATCGAAGGCTTCTCAACGACCTCGCGCAGCAGCACTCGATGGTGGCGCAGGCGAACCAGGCTCTTGACGTCAAGCGCGCCCAGGTGGCAGCGCTCCTGCAGCAGCAGAAGGCTGCGGAGGCCGACCTGCAGAACAGCCTGAAAGCCCAGGCCGCGGCTATGGCTGTCGAGCAGCAGCTCGAAGTTCAGCTTTCCGCGCAGTACGCGGCCATCCAGGCACAGCGGGCCGCCATCGACGCGCAGGTCGCATTGATGCAGCAGAAGTACGAGGCAGCGGCGCGAGCCGCGGGGGGCGGCACCGGGCAGTTCGAATGGCCGGAGCCCCAGTGCGGCCACTCCTGCATCAGCCAGGGGTTCGGCTGCAACAGCTACTGGTTCGAGCAGTACGAGCCGAACTGTCCTTATCCGCATCGCATCCACACTGGTATCGACATCGCCGGACCGTATGGAACGCCGGTCATCGCGGCCGATACCGGCGTTGTCTATTTCTATCCGGGCACCTACGGCTACGGAAACTATGTGCTGATGGTCCACGGCAACGGCTATTCCACCCTTTATGGACACCTGTCGCGATTCAACAGCAGCATGTCGAGCGGAGCGATCATCGCTCGCGGCGACGTGATCGCGTACGAAGGTTCCTCAGGCAACTCGACGGGTCCGCACCTGCATTTCGAGATTCGCGTCGCCAATGTGTGGAAGGATCCCTGCCTGTGGCTCGGCTGTTAGTCGCGTTCCCGATTTCGCTAGTCTGCTGAGATGAATCGCCGCGCCGCCCTCCGGGGTGGCGCCGTCCTTGCCGTCATCATCGTCGGCTTTGTCGCGGGCGTGTACACCGACCAGGCGTTTCCTGAATACCTGCCGTACTTCGGTCATCGATCAGTCAGCGGCGTCGACCTCACAGAGCTGCAGCAGGCAGTGCGGCTTGTGCAGGCGGACTACGTAGATGGCAGCATCGACACGAAGAAGCTGTCTCACGGGACGGTGCAGGGCTTGATCACCAGTCTCGGCGACCCCTTCTCGGCCTACTTCGACCCCGAGCAGTACAAGCGCCTTCAGCAGAGCTATAACGGCCGCTACTCAGGGATCGGCATCTACCTCAGCTTCACGACAGGCTACCCGGTCATCACTGGTACCGTGCCAGGATCGCCGGCTGCGGCTGCGGGGCTCCAGGCGGGCGACGAGATCGTGAAGGTGGGGGACAAGGACATGAAGGGCGTCACGTCCGACCAGGCCACGACGCTGATCCAGGGCCCTGACGGCACCAAGGTGACGATGGAGATCTCTCGCTCCGGCCGGACGTTTTCTGTGACCATCACGCGCGCCGAGATCAAGGTGCCGACCGTCCGATCGGCCGTGATCGCAAATCACATTCTGTACGTGCGGATCTACCAGTTCGGCACCGACACGTCGACCGAGTTCGCGTCCGCGCTTTCGAGCGGGCTGCCCGGTGCGGTGGGGATCGTGCTGGACTTGCGTGGAGATCCGGGCGGTTTCATCACGGCCGCGGACGATGTCATCACCCAGTTCGTCGCGGGTGGCGAGACGTTCGAGCTTCGGGACCGAGCCGGCAACGTGGAGAAGCACATGGTGGGCGCGAAGCACGCGGCTCCAACGCTTCCATTGGCCGTGATCGCGGACGCCAACAGCGCGTCGGCGTCGGAGATTGTGGCCGGTTCGCTGCAGGTCCACCAGCGCGCAAAGCTGGTGGGGACGAAGACCTACGGCAAGGGATCGGTGCAGCAGGACTTCCAGCTGGCTGACGGGGCGGACATCCACCTCACGGTCAAGCGGTGGTACTTGCCCGATGGGCAGACGATCGATCACAAGGGCTTGCAGCCGGACGTCCCTGTCACCCTGGCGAGCGCCACCGATGCTTTCGACGTCGCATCACCCACGCAGAGCTATGCAAAGGACACGCAGCTCAACGCCGCGCTCACACTGCTCCCTGGGTAGACTGACTTTCCGCGAAAACGGGCGGTTAGCTCAGTTGGCCAGAGCGCCTCGTTTACACCGAGGAGGTCGGGAGTTCGACCCTCTCACCGCCCACCAGAAACACCGGAATATTCCTGGCCGATAGAATCATCCGCCGTGCCGAGGTAGCTCAGCTTGGTAGAGCACTTGACTGAAAATCAAGGTGTCGGCGGTTCAAGTCCGCCCCTCGGCACCAGTCCCTGATGCCTTAGGCACGCTCCGGTCTCTGACGACGAAGGACGCGAAACGGCGCGTCGAGAATCACCAGCAGCGCCACCCCAAGCAGGGCTGCCCAGGCCACGTACCACGGCCACGGGCCCATGAGATCGAACAGGCTCGCAGCGGGTGGCTTGCTGCGCAGGTACATGTAGTTG
>CATPBO010000045.1 GCA_955652835.1 Candidatus Dormiibacterota bacterium | reverse complement strand
GTGATCGACCTCATGCCCGAGCAGAGAAATGTCGACCAGATGGGCGGATCGATGCGCCTGGGCCTCTATCCGTGCAAGCTGCTCCCGGGCTCGCTCGCGCACAAGGCCTACGGTGAGGAGGTTGTCTACGAGCGCCACCGGCACCGCTTCGAGTTCAACAACGAGTACCGCGAGTTGATGGGCGAAGCGGGAATGGTGTTCAGCGGCGTTTCCCCCAATGGAAGGTTGGTCGAGATCGTCGAGCTGGCGGATCACCCGTGGTTCGTCGCGAGCCAGTTCCATCCGGAGTTCCGCTCGCGGCCCAACCGCGCGCACCCGCTGTTCCGCGACTTCGTGCGGGCGGCGTTCCTGCAGAGCGGCATCGACCAGATGGAGCTTCGTCCCGCGGAGCTGCTGGAAGAGACCGAACCCTCCTAGGGGCACATGGAACAGCAGAGAGGGGCGATACCCTCCTTCCAGGCGCGTGGAGAGCTTTCGCTCGAGCTCGTCCACGCGACCGAAGCAGCCGCACTCGCGTGCGCGCGTCTGTTGGGTAAGGGCGATCCGGACCGTGTGAGCGAAGTTGCCGGAGAGGCGATGAGGCGCGTGCTCGAGGAGTCCGGGCTCGGAGGGAATGTGGTGCTCGGGTCGCGCAACGATCCCAACCTTGCGTCCGGCACTTCGCTGGCAGGAGATGGGCCGAGCATCGACTTCGGCCTGTTCCCGGTCGAAGGCGCGAGCCAGGTCGCAAGGGGCTCAGCCAACGCGGTGTCGATCGTGGCCGCCGTCGAGCCGGGGGGTTTTGCGCAGCTTCCTCCCGTCTGGTACGTCGAGAAGATGGTGGCCGGGCCCGGCGCTCGAGGCGCGATCGATCTCGACGACTCCATCGCCGACAACCTTCGACGCATCGCCTTTGCCCGCGACGCGCGAGTGCAGGATCTGACGGTCGTGATTCTTGACCGGCCCCGACATCAGGAGATCATCGCGGAGGTGGCAGCGGCCGGCGCTCGCGTCCGGACCCTGGAGGAGGGCGACGTCGCCGGCGCGGTTATGGCCGCGGTTCCCGGCACCGGGATTGACGCCGCGATCGGGATCGACGGCCTGCACGCGACCCTCATCGCTGCGTGTGCCGTGCGGTGTCTGGGGGGCGAGCTCCAGGCCCGCCTCTGGCCCCGCAACGAAGAGGAGAGAGTGCTGATCGGCGAGCTGGCCGGCCGCAATTACGGCGTTGCCGATCTGTCCCCCGCGGCCGACGTCGCCATCGCCCTCACGGGTGTGACCGGCGGCCAGCTGCTGCCGGGCGTGATGTTCGGGAGCGGCTACGCGGAGACTTCCTCGCTCCTCATGTCGAGCCGCCACGCCACAATCCGGCGGCTGACCACCCGCCACCACATCGTCGGTGCTCCTAGCTGAGGGCCGGATCAGGCAGGAATACGCCTGGATTGCCTACAAGAACTAGAACCTGGGATTAGTTGTTTTCGCGGCCGGGTATCAATAAGTAGCAGATGAGCCAGACGGACCCGTTCATCCCCGGCCAGGGCGGCGAAGTCCCGCCGCCCCCGCCTCCCCAGTATCCGGTGACGTCTGACATCCCGCCGGACTCGCCGTACCACAACTCGGCGGCGCCGCCGAGCCGAGGCAACCGAGGCTTGCTCGGGGGTCTTTTCGCGGCTCTCGCCGCCGCCTGGGCGTACGGCAAGTACGCGCTCCTGCTCTTCTTCAAGATTCCCGCCGCGACGACCCTGGTTTCCCTGGTGGTCAGCTTCGGCGGCTACGCGATCTTCTACGGTCCGTGGTTCGCGGTCGCCCTGGTGACGATGATCCTCGTCCACGAGATGGGCCACGTCCTCGAGATTCGCCGTCAGGGGATGCATGCGAGCGCGCCCATCTTCATCCCGTTCCTTGGCGCGGCCATCTTCCAGAGGTCACACCCGACCGACGCCCTAAAGCAGGCGCAGATCGGCATCGCCGGCCCGATCGCCGGCACCATTGGCGCCACGGCGGCCCTGGCCCTTTACGGCTCGACCCACAACGAGCTGTTCCTGTTGGCGGCCTGGATCGGCTTCTACATCAACCTGTTCAACTTGATCCCGATCTGGCAGCTCGACGGGGCGTGGATCCTTGGCCCGGTCTCGCCCTGGTTCCAGGTCGGCGCGCTTGCTGTGGTGGGTCTTGGAGCGCTGACGCTCCACTTCTTCATCAGCCCGCTGCTCATCATCTTCGCGCTGCTGGGCATCCCGAACCTGATCACTCGGTTCCGGGAAGTGAATAACCCGTACTACACGTCAGTTCCAACGAGTGGCCGGTGGACCATGGGCCTTGCCTGGCTGGCGCTCGTGATCTACCTCGGCGTGGCGAGCCTGCAGGCGAACAGCTTGCTTGCGTCCTTCGCCCGGTAAACTACCCCTTTTGGAGTCAAGACCTTGAAAACACAGATCCATCCCACCTACTACGAAGACGCGGTTGTGACCTGCGTGTGCGGAAACACGTTCACAACCGGGTCGACGCGCAAAGAGCTCAAGACCGAGATCTGCTCCGTCTGCCACCCGTTCTTCACGGGCACGCAGCGGATCGTGGACACCGGGGGCCAGGTCGAGCGGTTCCGCAAGCGGGCTGCTAAGACCCGGTCCTAGATGGCCGCCCGGGAGGTAGCCGCTCCGGAGGCGGGATCTCCCAAGCCGATAGCTAAAGCCGAGCAGCCGTTCTTCTACGGCGGCCAGGCGGTGATCGAGGGCGTGATGATGCGCGGTAAGCGTCATTACGCAGTGGCCGTGCGCCTGCCCACCACCAAGGAAATCGTCGTCGACCGCGGCGAGCTCAAGGCGCAGATCTACGTGAACCCGATCTGGAAGCTGCCGTTCGTCCGCGGGCTGGCGCTCATCGGCGAGCAGCTGCACCTCGGCATGAAGTCGCTGATCTGGTCGGCCAACATGAATGCGAGCGGCAAGGACATCGTGATCGGCAAGAAGGAGATCACCGGCTCGGTCGCTTTTGCCGGGGTCTTCGCCCTGGTCCTGTTCCTCGGCCTCCCGCTGCTGCTGGCGAGCTTTGCGGTGCAGCACAGTGGGAGCTTCCAGTTCGTGCTGATCGAGGGCATCATCCGCGTCGGGCTCGTGCTCGGTTATCTCGCGGCCATCGCTTTGCTGCCGGATGTGAAGCGCGTCTTCCAGTACCACGGCGCCGAGCACAAGACCATCAACGCCTTCGAGTCCGGTTGGCCGCTGGACGTCCCCTCAGTTCGACGCGCCAGTACCCTTCACCCGCGCTGCGGCACTGGATTTCTGATCGTGGTGATGGTGGTGAGCGTGGTCGTCTTCAGCATCGTCGCGATCTTCCACCCGAATTGGTTCTGGATCATCGCCAGTCGCGTTCTCGCCATCCCGGTAATCGCGGGCGTCGGCTTTGAGAGCATCCGCTTCATGGCGCGGCACCGCCGGAACCCGGTGATCAGGGTTCTGCTCCTGCCGGTGCTCGGTACGCAGCTGCTCACCACCCGCGAACCGTCCGACGACATGATGGAGGTCGCAATCTGCGCGTTCAACAGCGCGCGCGAGGGTGAGGAGGCAACCGCCGGAGCCGCAGCTTGAAAGGTCACAAGGGGGGCAGGCCCCCCTTGTGGGGAACCCCCCAAACAATCGGAATGGGTTCGTGGTTGCCTACGCTGAACGGCGGCGGTGACCTGGCGGAGCCAGGTCACGCGGAGAAACGGAATTGATCCACCGGCTCGACGGAATCGCGCGGCGCTATCGGGAGATCGAAGCGGAGATGGGACGGCCGGAGGTCGCCTCTGACCACGCCCGGATGACCAAGCTTGCCCGCGAGCAGCGCGCTCTGCGGGAGACGGTGCAGACCTTCGAGGCTTACCAACGAGCGCGCCACGAGTTCGAGTCCGCGCGCGAGCTTCAAAAGAATGAGCGAGACCCTGAGATGCAGGAGTACCTGAAGGCCGAGGAGCATCGCGCCTCAGCCCAGCTCGCCGAGCTAGAGGAGAAGCTGAAGGTTCTCCTGCTGCCCAAAGATCCGAATGACGACCGCGACGTTGTGGTAGAGATCCAGGGCGCAGAGGGCGGGGAGGAGGCTGCGCTTTTCGCAGGCGACCTCTTCCGCATGTACACGAAATGGGCCGAGCGCAAGGGCTGGAAGGTGGATGTGGTCGAGGAGTCGCCGACCGAGAAGGGCGGCTTCGACAAAGTCGTGTTCGAAGTCCACGGACACGGTGCGTACTCGCAGCTGAAGTACGAAGGCGGTGTCCATCGCGTGCAGCGTGTGCCAAAGACGGAGGCACAGGGACGCATCCACACGTCCGCCGCCACAGTCGCGGTGATGCCTGAGGCCGACCCTGTGGAAGTTGAGCTCAAGCCGGAAGACATCGAGATCAAGACCTCCACCTCGCAGGGGCCAGGGGGACAGAGCGTCAACACCACCTACTCTGCGATCCGCATCACTCACAAGCCGACCGGGATGATGGTCAGCATCCAGGACGAGAAGTCGCAGTTGCAGAACAAGGAGAAGGCCTTGCGTGTCCTGCGGGCTCGCCTGTACGAGATGAAGCTGGCGGAGCAGCAGGCAGCCATCGGGGCGCAGCGGCGGGGCATGGTGGGCACCGGAAGCAGGTCGGAGAAGATCCGGACCTACAACTTCAAAGAGAACCGGGTGACCGACCACCGCATCAAGCTGACCCTGCACCGCCTCGACGCTGTGATGAACGGCGACCTCGACGAGGTGGTCGCAGCGCTGGTCAACGCCGATCGCGCCGCCCAGCTAAATGGCCAGCCACCTGATTGACTGTTCTCGAAGTCCTGAGGCTCGCCTCAGACCACATCAAGAAGCACGGCTCGGACTCAGCCCGCCTCGACGCCGAGGTCTTGCTGGCCTATGCACTGGGGCTGCGCCGGATCGACCTCTACCTGAACTTCGATCGCCCGCTGTCTGAGCCCGAGACCACCGGGTACCGCGGGCTCGTGGCGCGACGAGTCAAGGGCGAGCCGGTCGCCTACCTGGTTGGTCACAAGGAGTTCATGGGCCTTGACTTCGCGGTCACGCCGGCGGTCTTGATCCCGAACCCGGACACCGAGGTGCTGGTGCAGCGCGCCGTCGAGCTGGCCCGCGAGGCAGGCCGGCCCTTGCGCGTGGCGGACGTGGGAACCGGGAGCGGGTGCATCGCCATCGCGATCGCGCGCTACGCGCCCAACGTCGACGTGTTCGCGTCGGACGTGACCCCTGACGCACTCGCTGTCGCCGCAAGCAATGTCGTCTCGCACGACCTGAGCGACCGCGTTCATCTGGTGTGCGGCGATCTGATGGCCCCGCTCGCCGGCTCGTTCGACCTGGTGTGCGCCAACCTTCCGTATGTGGCAGAGGGCTCGGCTCTTGCGGTCGAGGTGGTTGCGCAGCCGGCTCAAGCTCTATACGCGGAAGACCAGGGATCGGCGCTGGTGACCCGCCTGCTCGACGAGGCACCGGCGCGCATCAACGCGGGCGGCCGCGTGCTCGCGGAGCTCGATCCGTCGATCCTCGCTTCCGCCGTCGCCGGCGCGAATCGAAACTTTGCGGGCCACCGGATTCATCGCGACCTTGCCGGATATGAGCGCGTCATCGAAGCATGGTCTTGAAATGCTCCTAAAGCCGACGCGCGCAGGGCTCACGCGGGCGGCGAAGCTGGTCCGCGCCGGTGGTGTGATCGCGTTTCCGACCGACACCGTCTACGGACTTGGTGCGGCGGCGGATGACGAAGTCGCGACGCGCCGCGTGTTCCACATCAAGGGCAGGCCGGTCGGCTTGCCGCTCATCCTGATGGTCGCCGCCGAGTCACAGCTCGAGGGCTTCGTCCATGTCGACACTCGGTCCGAGGCGATGATGAGGCGCTGGTGGCCGGGACCGCTGACCTTGATTCTCCATGCCAAGGGTGGAGGTACTCTCGGCGTTCGCATCCCGAAGCACAAGGTGGCCCTGGATCTGCTGCGGGCGGCCGGGCCTTTGATGACGACCAGCGCCAACCTTCACGGGCGCGAGCCGGCGATGACTGCCGCCGACGCGGCGCTCCCCGGGGTGATCGCCGTGCTGGACGGGGGCGCCGCTCCGGATGGCCTGGCGTCGACGGTGCTCGACCTGACCGGCCCGGAGCCGCACGTGCTGCGCGAGGGGGCGATCACGGCGCCCGAGCTGCTTGGACCGCCGCCCCTGCGCTCGGGATAGCATTCGGGGGTGAGCTCGCCCATCACCACGATGACCTTTCGGGCCCTGGATCGAGAGGATCCAGCGGTCGCCGACCT
>CATPBO010000044.1 GCA_955652835.1 Candidatus Dormiibacterota bacterium | reverse complement strand
CGTCGGGCAAGGTGCTGCACGTGGTCCGTCACGCCGCCCGGCGAGGCAAAGTCGTAAGGCGAAACGAGGCCGATCTTCATCGTGAATCCCCGCGTTGCATGTAGGCCGGATTTATTCCGGCCGTCACCCAAGCGTCCAGATTCCAAGCGCCGCCCAATCGTGGCCTGGAGAGGCGGGTCCGTGGGGGGATCCTGATCCCCCCACGTTTCCTCACGGCGAGCCTTCCCAGATTCGGTGCGGGACGTGCCACTGCTCCGGATGGCGCCGGATGAAGGATTCGATTCGGCGCAACAGTTCCTCGGTCGCCCGTACCTGGTCCGCCCTGGGATTCCCGGTGTCCTCGGCGAAAACCAGCGGAGCGCCCTCGGCCTGGTACGTGTCGTCCGGAAGCCGGTAGACGCACACCGGGAATAGTGGGGTACCAAAGCGTAGGGCGATCGCGGCCGGCCCTAGTGGTATCGGCGCGGGGCGGCCGAAGAACGGCATCTGATGACCGGTCCCGGTGATGTCGCGGTCGATCGCCGTGATCACCATCTCCTCGTCGCGCAGCGCTTGCAGAACCTTGCGTATGCCGCCGTGATCGAGCGTCAGGACGCTGATGCCGAGGCGAGCGCGCGTGTCGCGATACCACTCGAAAAGGGCCCGCGGCTCCAGCTCTTCCGCGAAGAAGCTCACCGGCGTCAGGGTTGCCGACCAGATCGCCGATACCACCTCGTACGAGCCCATGTGGCAGGAGACCACCAGCACGCCCTTGCCGATCGCCCGCGCCTCTTCGAGATGTTCCAAACCGTTCACATTCAGCAAGGGCCTCATCGTCTGCACTGACATCGTCGGCAGCTGCATCAGGTCGGCATAGGCCTTTGCGTGGTTGCGGAAATTGAGCCAGGAGAGCCGGCGCAGCGCGCGTGCGTCGTTCTCCAGCTCCGGGCACGCGGCCTTCAGGTTGTACTCGAGTCGGGGGCGAGCCAGCGGCGAGAAAATCCACGCGAACCGAGCCGCCAGCACCGCGAGCGAATACGCCCACGAACGTGGAATCCGCTCCACCACCGACTGAACGGCTATGAACGCGCGGTACCGCCACACTCACCCCTCGACGGGGGCAAACATCGGACGGAATGCGTACCACTGGTCGGGACGCTCTTTGATGAAATCCTCAAATCGGCTGACGACCCGCTGCATCAATCCTTCTTTTGTCTCGCCCGCGGCCCAGGACAGCGGAGGGTCCATGTGAACGTGATGGCGGCCGGGCGAGGTCGCGTAAACGCATGCGGGCATCAGGGCCGCGCCGGTCTTGAGCGCGATGGCGGCAGGTCCGCCGGGCACAACCGCGCGCCGGCCGAAAAGACGCACGGTCACGCCCGGACCTTGCTCGAGGTCGCACAGCAGGGCGACGACGCCGTTGGCCTGGAGCGCCTGCGTGATCGCCCGCACCGCGGAGCGTCCCAGGGTGATGACATTGAGGCCGAAGCCCTGGCGCGTACGCACCACCGCGGCATTCAGGGATCCTGGGAACCGCTCCGCAACAGCAGAGACCGGATAACCAAGCGCCCCGCCAAAGGCGCCGGCCATGTCCCACGAGCCCATATGGGGAACGGCCATGATCACGCCGTGACCTCTCGCGAGCGCGGCGTCGAGGTGATCGCGACCATCAATGCTCATCCGCTTCATGAGATCGTCACGCGTGAGGCTGCCGATGAGCAAGAAGTCCATGAGCATGCGACCGTAGTTCTGGAAGGCGCGACGCGCGACACGCCCGACCTCCGGGTCCGACGGCTCCCGTCCGAGAGCCGCGGCGTAGTTGTCGAGGGCAGCGCGTCGCTGGCCCGCACTGAGCCAGAACCACGCCGCACCGCCTGGTGCCGCCGCGGCGTGCCGGAGACCCGGCGGAAATACGCGCAGTACGCGCGCACCAACGGTGTAGCTAGCGCCTAGCAGAGGCAGGCGCGGGCTTGGTGCGAGCGACACGGCGGACGCGGCCGTTGGCTCCCGCCTTATCACCCTCGATGAACTCCTCCACCAGGCGCCTGGCGTCGTTGTCGCTGTACTGGACGGGCGGCGACTTCATGAAGTACGAGCTCGGACCCTCCAGCGCTCCACCGATCCCGCGGTCGAGCGCCAGCTTGGCGCAGCGGACGGCGTCGATCACGATCCCCGCCGAGTTGGGCGAGTCGTGGACTTCGAGCTTGAGCTCGACGTTCAGCGGCACATCGCCGAAGGACCGACCCTCAAGCCGGATGTACGCCCACTTGCGATCGTGCAGCCAGGGCACATAGTCCGAGGGACCGATGTGAACGTTCTCGGCGCCGACGTCGTAATCGAGCTGCGAGGTCACCGAGCGGGTCTTCGAGATCTTCTTCGACATCAGGCGGTCGCGCTCGAGCATGTTGAGGAAGTCGGTGTTGCCGCCGAAGTTGAGCTGGTACGTGCGCTCGAGCTTTACCCCGCGATCGCGGAAGAGCCGCGTCAGGACGCGATGGATGATCGTCGCGCCGACCTGCGACTTGATGTCGTCGCCGATGATGGGGAGGTTCTTGTCCTTGAACCGCTTCTGCCAATACGGCTCGCGAGCGATGAACACCGGGATGCAGTTGACGAACCCTACTCCAGCCGCGAGCGCCTGCTCGACGTACCACTTGGTCGCCTCTTCCGATCCGACCGGCAGATAGCTGACCACCACGTCGGCTTTCGTCTTTTTGAGAATGCCAACGACGTCAGACGTTTCGCCCGGCGCTTTCTGGACGATGTCCGCGAGGTACTTGCCGATGCCGTCGTGCGTCATGCCGCGCTGGACCTTGACGCCCAAGGCTGGGACGTCGCTGAACTTCACGGTGTTGTTCGGACCCGCGAAGATCGCTTGCGATAGGTCGAGGCCGACTTTCTTCTTGTCGATGTCGAATGCGGCAACGAACTCGATGTCGCTGATGTGGTAGCCCCCGAGGTTGACGTGCATGAGGCCGGGCACGGCTTCCTTCGCTGAGGCATCTCGGTAGAAGCGCACTCCCTGCACCAGCGAGGACGCGCAGTTGCCCACCCCGACGATGGCGACGCGTACCTTGCCGTTGCGGTGACCGTTCCTTTGACCGTTTTTCACGCCCTTACCTCCTCGCGCACGTTCGCTCGATCTTTAATTCCCAGCAGCTGATCCAGGCGCGCACGCTCGCGCCCGATGTTCTCGATGTCAAGGGAGCAGTAGACCTGCCTGCCTTCGCGGCGGGTCCGGATGACGCCGCCGACACGGAGCATCCGCAGGTGCCACGAGATCCGTGGCTGGCTCATGTGGAGGTGGACGGCCAGGTCGTTGACGTTCTCTTCGCCCGCTTCGCCCAGGCGCTGCAAGATGCGCAGCCGGGTGGGGTTGGCGAACCCCAAAAAGTGGTCCGGAAGCTCGTGTCGCTCTTTCTGGATAAACATAAAGGTTGCTTTATACGGAGTCTAACGCATAAAGGGTGCGTTATGTATGGCTGGCCTTGGCGGACAGGCCTCACAATTCACGCCGATGCTGGGCCGGCCATTTCTGAAGCTGGCGCTAAGCGTCATCACAAGCGGCCTTGCAGGGAGCGGTTACGCCCAGGTCGCCCATGGGCGCCCCTTTCGTCCTTAACCCGAGCCATGGCCTGGCGACGGACGGCCACGACATGGAGTCCACCCGCGCCGGACACGGCTACTGGCTGTTCGCGGCCGACGGTGGCGTGTTCCCGTTCGGTGATGCGCCTGGCTACGGCCAACTCGCCCGGGTCACATCT
>CATPBO010000043.1 GCA_955652835.1 Candidatus Dormiibacterota bacterium | reverse complement strand
GTGAAGCCGGCGACTCCGGTGCTGGAAATCAAACCGCCCGTTGTCGCGAGGCCATACCTCTGCGCCGCCCGGTCGAAATCGAACCAGGTTGCTCCTGGCTCAACATCGGCCGTTTGGGCATCTGGATCGACCGACACATGCCGCAGCTGCGAATTGTCGATCACCAGACCGCCGTCGACCACTGCAGTTCCGGCGACATTGTGCCCCCCTCCGCGAATCGCAATGGGCAGTCCGTGCTCCCGTGCGTGCGCGATGGAGAGAGCTACGTCCGCCGCATCGGCCGGTCGAACAACGATGAGCGGTCGCCGGTCAATCATGCCGTTGAAGACGCGGCGAGCCGTATCGTAGCCAGCGTCCCCTTCGCGAAGAGATTCGCCTCTCAGCTCTCGGATTGGTCCGCTTGCATTTGCCACTGCACACCGACCTGGTGTTGCGGATTATGCAGCTGAGGTCATCGCAGCGTTGTGACGATCAGCACAGACCCCTGGCTTGGCAGCGCCTAGTTTCAGCGGGCGGCCGATTTCCGGTCAGCTCAAAGGTTCAGGAGGAAGCGATATGCAAGCTCAGCAGACGCTCATCTATCCACGCCGGTCTTTTTCTTTGGGGATCGCGCTCGTCGCAACATTGGTCGCGGCAGCATTCGGTCTGGCGCTCGTGGTCGGGGTCCATCCGGCCGTTGTTTCTCAAGGGGAATCCACCTTTGCGCAGCATCAGCAGGCACCGGACGCGGCCGAGCGAAACGCTCAGCTCAGCGAAGCGCAATCCGGCCGAACGCTATCCGATCTGACGCGGGTGTTGCCTACCGCGGTCGCGCCGTTTGGTGGTTCAGACACGAACCAGTCACCGGACGCCAAAGACCGCAACGCTGCATTGAGTCAGGGCAGGTAATGCCGATCGAGCCAGGTAACGGGAGACCCCATCACCGGTCTCCCGGCCTGTCTCCGAGAGACCGCGCGGGTCGAACCGGCGCTAGAGCGCGATGTTTCGACTGTTTAGACATTGACCGCGCCCCCTACACAACTGAACGCAGCTGACTCCCGACTCCGGCGAACTCCGTCAGTGTGCGTTCAACTCGGCAGTTGACACCAAACTCATCGGGTGCGCCACTAAAACCAGTCGGCGCTCCTCCAGGAGTTTCCGGGGCGCGACTCCTTCCTGGGGGCCGCCCTTGGGTGGGGGGGTCCCGCACGAGCGTCTTCTTGATGGAGGAGGGGAGAGCCAGCCCAGACGCCCCGATTCGCACGAGAGCTTCTTCTGCCCCGGCCCACCACCAACCGAACCGGAATCGCTCGGCGTCGACCCTTCTGGGTCGCAAGGGCAGTTCAAGCGTGCTTAGCGTCGTAGACTGGGCGCGTGGTGACAGAGGCTCCGCTTGTGCGGCAGTTGAGCGACCTCGATCTGGTCCTGGACTATCTCGAGCGAATGAATCTCCACGCCCAGACGAAGGTGTCGCCGACAGTGACCGAAATGCTGCGGACCTCTGGGTTGATCGATACCCGGGAGCTCAAGCCAACCGCCTTGATTCCTCGAGTCCTGCTGCGACAGCAGCTGCTGCGGCGTGAGCTCGCTGCACTTCGGCGAGTTGGGGTAACCTAGCCCCCACACCTCAGGCTTCTAGGGTGTTGCCTTCCACTCCCTCCCGGCCGCAGCGCGGGCGACGGTCGCCGCTAAAGGAACGCGGCCTGGCGCAGCATTGCGCCCAGCGGTGGCGCGGCGGGGGGTAGGCCGCCGCGCCCGCAGGGAGAGGTAGGTGTCTAGTCGCTCAGGGACAGGGCCCTGGTGTGCTCGATCTGCACCGCCTTGAGAGCGTTCGGGTTGAGGCCGAGCAATTTCGCAATGGTCGGAGCGATCTGGGTCGTCTCGACCGAAGAGCTGTTGACGATGTGGTCTTCGACGCCGGCGCCGGAAACGACCAACGGTACGTTGCGATCTTGCGGATTGGCGCCGCCGTGCTCCGCGATCTTTCCATGGCCGCCGGTGTAGACCATTCCGTACTGGCTGATGGCGAAGATGTCGGGCACACGCGCGTCGCCCGCCGCTACGTGGAAGTAGGCTGCTGCCGCAGCTCCGGCGAAGACTGTCTTCAGACCAGACGCGGTGTAAGCCTTCGGATTGCCGTTGATGTCATTGCCCACGCCAGAGTGATTCAGCAGGAAATTCTTGGCGAAGGACGTGGCGGCCACCGAGCGATCGTTGAGCCAGATGAGCATGCCGTCGTCGTCGATCGAAAAGGCAACCAACGTGGTCTTGGGATGCGTCGCGGCCCACGCGGCGTTGAGCGCGTCCATGATCGGCCCGTCCGGAATGCGGGTCAGAGCGGACGGCGTCTGCGGTGACTGGCCGTGCTTGGCCGACAGGATGATCGTGGTGTCCTCATCGAGGTGGCGCTTCTTGAGCGCGTCGCCCATGGCGCCGACCTTCGCGTTGATGTAGTCGAGCGCGCCGGCCAGCAGCGGCCCCGGAGTCCCGCCTATGGCGAGGTAGCCGCCTGTCAGCCCACCCGACGTGGGCAGCTTCTGCGCGGTGGAGACAGTCTGGAAGTTCATGCCGAAGATCGCAGGAGTTCCAACCCTGTGCGTGCCGCTGTGGTCGAACCCATTGATCTCGTTGATGACTGCCTGGACCTTGTAGCTGTCGTACAGCTGGGTGAGACTGTTGACCTTCGTCCAGTCGTTGGTGGAGCCTGCAACCGGCGCGTCGCTGTTAATCTCAGGCGTGAAGAGATCCTGGATACCGGCCCCCGACGGGCCGTTGAGAATCTCGTAAGCGGCGTGCTTGTCGGACCAGGCGGTGCGCAGGCCCGCGGCCCGAGCCACCTCGAAGACTGTGTTCACCTTGATGTACTGGTGCGGATACACGGGTTGACATGTGTTCGGGTCAACCGGTAGCTGTTTCGGATCGATGAGCGTTCGCGGGTTGCCGGTCATCTGCAGAATGCTCCCGGGGAGCCCACTCAAGCCCTGGCCTGCATCGATCGAGTGCGGATTCTTGTCGGCAGCTTCGAAGTAAGTCACCTCGGCTCCCGGCGCAACTCCACTGCAATTGGCCGTCCCGGCCGGCAGGAGCGCCGCGTTGTAGCTGTCGTCGTAGAAGATGCCGGTGCTCGACGGGTTGCCGCCCGTGACCTGGGCGACCATTCCAGGAAACGAGTCGGAGGGCACAGGCGTCTGCGCGTTCGTGAACTCCGCGCCATTCTTGACCAGGCGCGCCAGCGCCGAGTCCGGGTGGGTGCGCACGTACCAGGCCAGGTCGGACTGGTGAAGGCCGTCCACCGAGATGAGGAGAACGTGCTTTGCCGGCGCCTCCACAGCGCCTGCAGCCTGGGCCGATACGAGCAGACCGCCGATCAGGCCGGCCGCTCCCAACGCGCTGAGTACACGAAGACGCAATCGGGTCATAAAGGTGCCTCCTTGCGCTACCGGCCTGCGTGAGCCCGTCCCCCGCCGGCGACAGGTCGGACGGTATGCCCCGATCGTTATGGGAAAACCGGAGGGCGCTTAAGAGGTCGTTATGCGACCGAAATGGGCGCGCGGCGCAATCCCGATGTGCGCCGACACCGTTTTGGCACAGCTCTGGTCTACCGTCTCCAACCAGAGCCTGTGGAGACCACCGCCCCCGATACGCCGGCACCCACGCCTGTCAGCGCGGACAAGATCAAGCGGTTCCTGCACGTCCTGGTCGAGCCGCGCTCCTACCTGAACGCGCTCTACCTGCTGACCGCGTTCCCACTTGCTCTGACCTACTTCTTGGTGCTGATCGTTGGAGCGATCTCGGGCGCATTCCTCTCGATCGTCGGCATCGGCCTCCTGGTCCTGCTGGCCACACTCGTCGCGGCTTGGGGATTCGCACTCTTCGAGCGCGAGCTCGTGATCGCGCTGCTGGGCGTCAATGTTCCTCCGCTCTCGCTTCCCGATCCGGAGCTCGTCTCACCGTGGCGGATGCTCGTCCGCCACTTGCGGCAGCCGGCGACCTGGAGATCGCTCGTTTACCTGCTCCTCAAACTTCCATTCGGCATCTTCGCGTCTCTGCTTTCCGGGGCGCTGTTGGGTGCATCGGTGGGCGGCATGATCTTCACCCTCGTACGGCTCAACACCGACGGCGCGTCAGGGATCCCAACCCTGGTTTTTCCCGGCCTGTTCGCTTTTGCCGGCCTCGCGCTGTCGCTGCACGTGCTCAACGCCGTGGCCAGGGCGTGGGGACGCTTCGCCGGTGACATGCTCGGTGTCGGGGAGGAGCAGCGCCAGGTGTGGGAGGCTCGCCGCAAGGCTGAGGTCGCCGACCGGAGCCGTCGCGAGCTCATCATGAACGTGTCGCACGAGCTGCGAACCCCGATCGCGAGCATCCAGGCCCACGTCGATTCTCTTCTGTTGCCCGAGGCGGACCGGCCGGACGCCGCAGAATCAGAGCGCCGGCTTCGCGTCACCGCAGCGGAGACACGCCGGCTTGCCGACCTGATCGAAGATCTCCTGATGCTGGCCCGTGCTGACTCAGATGAGTTAAAGGTGAGCAACCGCGCCATCGAGGTCGCGCCTATCGTCGAGCAGGTCATCCTGGCGCTGGCACCGCTTGCTCGCGCGGAGCGCCACGTCACGTTGACTCACGAGGACTTGCCCCCGGACCTTTGGGCCGTGGGGGATGCCGACCGCCTGGCCCAGGTGCTCACGAACCTGGTGCGCAACGCAATCAACTACACCCCTGAAGGCGGAGTTGTGTCTGTCCGGCTCAGCGCTGGCGGCGCCGGGCACGTCCAGATCGCCGTGTCCGACACGGGACCCGGGATCTCAGCTGACGACCTCGTGCACATATTCGAGCGCTTTTACCGCGCCGACACGTCGCGCGCTCGGGACACGGGCGGCTTCGGTCTCGGCCTGTCGATAGCGCGCGAGCTGTTGGAGGCGATGGGAGGAAGCCTGTCCGCAACCTCTCAACCCGGGCTCGGCAGCACGTTCTGGATCAGCCTGCGGCGCGCCGACCACTGATGGCGAGAATCCTCATCGTCGAGGATGAAGCGGCCCTATCCGATCTGGTTCGCTCGCACTTGGAGAAGGAGGGGCATGCCGTCGACCAGGCCTTCGACGGCAACCAGGCGCTGGCATGCGCCGACCGTACACGCCCCGACGTTGTGATCCTCGACTGGATGCTGCCTGGGCTGGACGGCCTGACTGTGTGCCGGGAGCTGCGGCGCAAGCACCTGATGCCGATCCTCATGCTTACGGCCCGGGGCGACGTGGCGGATCGCGTCACGGGCCTGCAGGTCGGAGCGGACGACTATCTCGGCAAGCCCTTCTCGATCGTTGAGCTCGCCGCTCGCGTGGCCTCGCTTCTGCGGCGCGTGGCCCTCGACAGGGCGGCTGCGACAACGGATAGCTCGCAGCCGATCACATTCGGCCCGCTTGTTCTCGACCCCGGCGGCCATCGGGCCACCCTGGCCGGATCGTCGCTCGACCTGAGCCGCCGAGAGATGGACCTGCTCGAGCTGCTCCTGCAACATCCGGGCCGCACCTTCTCGCGCGACTTCCTGGTCGAGCGCCTTTGGGGAACCGATTTTGACGGCCTCGATCGCGCCGTCGACACCCAGATGGTCAGGCTTCGTCGAAAGCTAGGCGACGTGGGAGCCTGCATCGAAACGGTTTGGGGCGTCGGCTACCGCTTCCGGCCGGAGCTGCGCGAGACGACATAGTTTCGACACACCACTCGGATATGTTCTCGCTGCATGAAGCGGTGTCACAAAATCCCCTTCGCCGGTGCCCAAGGAGTGGGCGTCCGCCGCGTCGCGCCTGATAACACGCCGCTGAGGAAGGAAACGAATTGATCGAAACCATCATCGACGCCAAGGGCGTCTGGAAGCGATACGACGCGGGCCGCCACAAGATCGAGGCCCTGAAGGGAATCGACCTCGTGGTGCTTCGTGGCGAGGTCGTCGCGGTCATGGGGCCGAGCGGCTGCGGAAAGACCACGCTGCTGAACTGCCTCAGCGGCCTCGACGTCATCGACAGCGGCACGATCAAGATCTCCGGTCGCGATTTCAAAGACCTCACCGACAACCAGCGCACCGACTTTCGCGCACGCGAGATGGGCTTCGTGTTCCAGACATACAACCTGCTGCCGGTGCTGACGGGAATTGAGAACGTCGAGCTGCCTATGCTGGTCGGTGGAGTCAAGCCTTCAGTAGCACGCAAGCGTGCTCAGGAAGCCGTCGAGATGGTCGGGGTTGGCGAATGGTCACGCCACAGGCCGGCCGAGATGAGCGGCGGCCAGCGCCAGCGTTTCACGATCGCTCGGGCCCTCGCGACCAAGCCCGCCATCGTCTGGGCGGATGAGCCGACCGGCGCCCTGGACACCGAGACCAGCGCCGGAATCATGGACCTGATGGTCCAGCTCAACCGCACTAACGATCAGACCTTTGTGTGGGTCACGCACTCCGAGGAGGTCGGCGCGTTGGCGCAGCGGCTGATCCGCATGCGGGACGGCCAGATTGTCTCGGACACGAAGGAAGTGCCGGCTCATCTGGACGGATCCGATTCCAGTCGTGCCGTCGAGCTCACAGCGCAAGTCGATTGAGCATCTACTTCGGCATCCCCGCCTTGACGGTGGCCACCTGGATGACCGTCGCGGTATCGGTGGTCCTGCTCGGCTTGTTGATGTTTGCGGCAGTGAACCGAGTGCTGCTGAAGATGGCGCTGCGCAACATCCCGCGCAGGCGCGCGCAGACGGTGCTGATCTTGTTCGGGCTGATGCTCGCCACCCTGATCATCACCGCCTCGCTGTCGGTCGGCGACACGCTGAACTACTCCCTGGCGGCGATCCAGCTGCGTCAGACCGGCGGGATAGACGAAGCCTTCACTCGGCACCAGCCCCAGACCGTTCAGGGAGCCACGACCGCAGCGACTGAATTCTTCAGCGAGGCTCAAGCCGCCGACGTGATCGCACGAAGCATGAAGGACACGAATGTGGCCGCAGCCATAGGCGTGATCGCCGCCTCCGGATCGATGATCGACACCACTACCAGCCAGTCCTCATCTGAGAACATCGCAATCTTCGGCGTGCCCGCTGACTTCGCGAGCGTTTGGGGCCAGCTGCGCAGCAATTCGGGCGCCAACCTGGATGTCGCGGCGCTTGCCCCTGATGAGGTGTATGTCGGCAATCAGTTGGGCGACACGCTCAACGCTCACGGTGGCGACAGGCTCCAGCTCTATGTGGACGGGCACCTCAGGACGGTCACCATTCGTGGCATTCTCGAAACCGAGGTCAACCCAAGCATCGCCGGCCACGGCCCAATCGTCAACTCGGTGCTGATGCCGCTCTCGAGCATGCGCGCCGCTATGCAGCGACCAGACGGCTACAACCTCATCTTTGTCCACAATCGCGGCACCGGTGGCTTTGACGATCTCGGACCGGGTGGAGTGACCGGCGACGAGGTCACCAAGCATTTCCGCGTCGAGTTCACCGACCCGCAGGCAGCTGCGGACCTGTGGGCTTACCTCAGCACTCCGGCGATCAAGGCTCAAGTCAAGAAGATCCACGACCAGGCATCGTTCCTCGATCCGACCCAGGACCTCAGCCGCCGCCTCCTCGTCGAGCTGAATCAACCAGCGGTCACGGACGAGTTCAAAGCGCTTGCAGGCGACCGTTTGGTCGAGCGCGTCATGGGCGACGCCGTGGCTGCGTCCGCCGGCGCGTCAACCGGCCCGCAAGCGGCGCGCGACGCTCAGGACAAGCTGATCATGCTGGTCGGAGTACTGCAGGTCGACAGCACAGCCGCTGCCGAGTTGAAAGCCATGCTGGGCCAGCCCGCCATTCGCGGCCCTCTTGCCGCGCTGGTGGCGTCGCTTCCGGCCGGCGCGGTGACGAAAACGATGACGGATCTCTTTGCCGAGGCCGATCTTCCGGAGGTCACACCCAAGTTCAAGGCGATCATCGGTGACCCTGCGTTCCAGACCCAGATGGCGCAGGTGATCGAAACGATCGCGCCTGGAGAGCTGGCTCGCTACAACGACATCGCCGGTCGTCTCGACCTCTACGTCTACTCGGCCTACAAGGCGGACGCTGTGACGTTCGCGCAGCGAGGCGGTGTGTTCATCACTGGAGCGCTCCTCGGCGTCAGCTTTTTCTCGATCGCAGTCGGGGTGCTCCTCATCTTCCTCATCTTCGTGATGCTGGCCGCCGAGCGCCGCGCGGAGATGGGCATGAGCCGCGCAGTCGGCCTCAAGAGGCGGCACCTGACTCAGATGTTCCTGTTCGAGGGCACCGCCTACACGTTGGGAGCGAGCGTGGTCGGCGTCGTTCTCGGCGTCGGCGTCGCCGCGTTGATGATTCGCGTGCTCTCGAGCGTGTTCAGCGGGTTCTACAAAGGGATCACGCTGACGTTCCACTTCGAGTGGACGAGCCTGGTCATCTCGATCTGCGCGGGCATACTCCTGACGTTCATCGTCGTGGCGTTCTCCGCGTACAAGGTCAGCCGCTTGAACATCGTGGCGGCGATCCGCGACCTTGACGAGAGCGAGCAGCGCGACGCGGGCATGCTTCGGATGTTCACCGCGCCATTCGGAGTGATGTGGGCGGCGCTCAAACAGCTCCGCCATGGCCACCCCCTGGTTTTCGTAGGCCGAATCACCCTGGGCACCCTCGGCTCGATCCGCACTTTCTGGTGGGCCTTGTTCCGGCGCGGTCCCCTCACGCTGTTGCTCGGCATTGGACTGATCGCCCTCACGCTCGGGGACAGCAGTCCGTTCAGCCACGTGGAAGTCGTCTACTCAGCTGGCGTTTCACTGGTCATGATCGGCGCCGGCCTGCTCGTCCGCTGGCTCCTGTCGTTCGTTCGCGTACGCCGACTGGTGGCAGCTCGCATCGGGTTCACCACCGCTGCCGTGGGCCTTCTTCTGTACTGGGGCCGCCCCTTTGGTCGTCTCGAGAACGTCCTCCACATCGATGGCAAGCTGCAGGTCGCGCAGCTGGCCGGCGGTCCTGAGGTCTTTGTGCTGTCCGCCCTGATGGTGCTGCTAGGGGCGATCTGGCTGGTGATGTACAACAGCGACCTGCTCATCCGTGGCGTGATGTTCTTCACCGGTCGCGTCAGCGGCCTGGCGGCGGTCACGCGAACGAGCATGTCTTACCCGATGGCGACCAAATTCCGCACGGGCATGGCGGTGGCGATGTTCGCGATCGTGACTTTCATCATCGTCTACATGTCGGTGTTCAAAGACGTCCTGATTCAGAACTTTGGACAGGCCGACGTCGCGTCGGGACGCTGGCAGGTGGTCGCAGGTACCCCCGACGCCAACTTCAACCAGACCAACCAGACCAGCTTCCCGGCCGACGTCGCCTCGCTGGTCCAGTCTGACCCCGTCTTGGCAGGCGAGATCAAAGGCGTCGGCTGGGAGAACCAAACGCTGGGTGTTCAGGTGCAGCAGGTGAAGGCCGATGGGACTATCGCGAAGCTTCAGCCAGATAGCGCCTACAGCGTGCATGTGGTCGACGGCGGCTACCTGTCGGCGACCGGGTACACACTGCAGCCTCGGGCTGCCGGCTATGCGTCCGACCGCGCTGCATGGGATGCGGTGCGCGACCATCCCGGTTTCGCAGTCATCAATGCTTCGAGCCTCGACGCGAGGAACGCCGGCCCGGCGGACATCGTTGGTATCAAGCCGAGCGATTCGACCTTCCAGCCTTTTCAGATCCAGGTGACCTCACCCTTCAAGGGCGGCACATGGAAGAACACCCTTACAGTGGTCGGCTTCATGAGCACGGGTGCTCTCTGGGGGGGTGTCTACATCTCACCCGAGACGGCGATGCAGAGCGGCCTGTTCGAGGCGGCCGGAACGCCATCTACCGGACCGTCAGCCGGCGCGGTCGGCACTTCGCTGCAGCCCCTCACTCCGACCGGCTACTACTTCGCTCTCAATCAGGGGGTCGACGTCAACAAGGCTCGGCTGGACCTCGGCCGGCTGCTGGTCAAGGATCAGCTTCAGCCGGTAATCGTTGCCGACCAGCTCGCCCAGCAGCTGAGCGGCATCTTGACGCTGCTCAACCTTGTGACCGGCTTCCTGGCGCTGGGCCTCATCGTAGGAATCGCCGGCCTTGGGGTGATCAGCACGCGGGCTGTTGTTGAACGCTGGCAGCAGATCGGCTTGCTCCGAGCACTGGGGTACCGCCGCTCGCTCGTGCAGCGATCGTTCCTGATGGAGTCGAGCTTCATCGCCATCATCGGGCTGATCATCGGCACGCTCGTGGGCGTCTGGCAGTCGTACCGGTTCTTCGTCATCGACAAGACGTTCGGCACGGTGATCTTCCACGTTCCCGTGGTCGAGATAGCCCTGATCCTGGTCGGTGCGTACCTGGCCACCCTGGCGACTACGTACCTACCCGCGCGATCCGCCTCGAGGGTGGCGCCGGCCGAAGCGCTGCGTTACGAGTAGGCCCCGGGCTTCCATAGGCCGAGCCCTGGCCAGGATTCGCGGCGCTCGTGGGCGCGCCGTTCCGCGATCCTCCTTTCGAACGGAAACAGGACTCGGCGGCCGGTCTTTGCGCGGACCGGATTCCGTCTCTCACCGAACCGGCGCTTGACGTTTGAGCGCCGGCCGCCGGCTCGCCGTTCGGCTCCCCGAGGCGTCCTGAGCGCAAGTTTGCTCAAATACTGCTGCACGACCAGATTCACGAGCTTTGGGTGAGTGAGGTTGCTGGCGTGGCCGCCGCCCTCGACTGTGATCAGCGGCTGGCTGTTCGCCAGTTCGGAGCAGAGCCGCTCGGCCAGCTCGATGTCAATCGCGGCGTCGGCGGTGCCGTGTATCACCAGGGCAGGGGCCTTGATCTCACCGAGCCGATCGTGGATGTCCTCTCGACCGACCAGCGCTTCCAATGCTGGGCGCAGGAGCGAGCGCGGCCACTGCCGCCACTTCGCGATCCAGGCGTGGCGGCCCGGCCACTGATTGCCGAGGATGATCGCAGCGATCGCTTCCGCCAGCTGATCGCTCAACCCGTCCGCCTCCCATGCGTCGAGCATCGCCTCGTACATAGCGACCTTCCTGGGGTCTTCGGCACCGGCCTCGGTGTCGAGCAGGATGAGGGCCTCCACCCGCTGCGGGTATTTGAGCGCAAAACGGAGCGCCACGAAGCCGCCCTGGCCCGCCCCGCCAATCACCGCACGCTGGATTTCGAGATGGTCGAGAAGTCCTCTCAGGTCTTCGGCCAGGTCCCAGTAGGTAAACGGGTCGTCCGTCGTCTCGGTCTCGCCATGGCACCGGGCGTCCCAGGTGATGATTCGCAATCCAGAGTTACGAGCCGCGATCTGCGGAGCGAACATCTGGCGATCCATGAGCACCTCATGCGCCAGGACGACCGGCCCAAGCTTCCCGCCGGTGTCCTCGTAGTGCAGCCACTGTCCGTTGATCTCGTGAAGCGGCATACCTCGGCTAGCTAAGCTCCTTCATTAAGTCGAAGCCGGGCGGGTTCCCGACGAACGGCACACCCAACCTGCCCTACCTCCGTCGTGGACGGTATCAGCTTTGACCGTCTTCTGGGCGCCTCCGGCCACGAGGCGGGGCTTCCCCGGCGCCGCTGAGGCTTTGGGTTACGAGTAGGAGCTAGGAGTCCGGGCCTGAGTCGTCGGGTTCGTCGACGTTGACCAGCGGGTCCTCGTCGCTGGCCGAGTACCGATCGCGAACCTCCGCTCCATCGGTCTCCGAGTCGCCGATGCCCTCATCCGAATCGTCTTCGACCACCTCGCCCGCCTTTCCGGACTCCGCCAGCAGCTGGTCGTAGGCCCGGGCGGCCTCGTCCGGGGTGGGGTAGTCCCAGAATTCGGTGCCCTCAGGTACTTCGGCGCCCTCCGTGGCATCCGTCCCGTGGCTGAAGACATAGGCGCGGCCGGTGTCGGGATCGTGGATCAACGATAGGAAGCGTTCCCCGCTCAGCTCGGCGCGCCGCTCAGCCTGGCCACCGTTCTCCAGCTCGAAGAGGCGGCTGATGATCTGCTCCTCGCTTTGTTCTTGCATGCCTCTAATTCTCGTCGCTCCGCCGGCCCTTCATGGCGCGGGGGCCGTGCCGCTTCATTTCTCTGATTCTCCTACGATCCTGGTGTGACAGCCGAGCAGGTGCTTTGGTGCGTGATCGGCCTGATCGTCATCGCAATCGTCTTCTACGACCTTTTCCAGACCGTCGTGCTGCCGCGTCCATCGGTCGGCAGGGTGCAGCTTGCTCGCAAGCTCGTGCGGCCCATGTGGCTGATGTGGCGTTGGGTCAGCCAGCGCACGACACGCCTCGAGCGCAGCGAGGCACGGCTGGCGGCTTTCGCTCCGATCGCCCTGCTCACTCTGTTCTTCGTCTGGGCGGCGGCGCTGGTCGCGGGTTATGGCCTGCTCTTGACCGGGCTCAGAGAACAGATCCGCCCTGCACCGCAGGACTTGATCACGACGATGTACATCTCTGCCAGCACCCTGGTGCCGCTCGCCTACGGCGACTTCGTCCCGGAAGGCGGCCTGGCGCGGGCGGTGATCATTGCGGAGAGCGCAACCGGCGTCGGCCTCGCCGCCATCGCCATCACGCTGCTTTTCTCCCTCTATGAGTCGTTTCGCGCACGAGAGGAGCTGGTTGTCTCGCTCGACGCCCTGGCGGGCGCACCGCCCTCGGGCGTTCAGATCCTCGAGAATGCCTCGCTCCATGGCATGCGCCCGGAGCTCAAAGACACGTTCGATGATTGGCGCAAGTGGTCGGCCATGGTGCTGGAAAGCCATCTCGCTTATCCGCTGCTGATTTACTTCCGGTCCAGCCACGACAACGAGGCCTGGATCAACTCGTTCGGCGCGGTGATGGACGCGGCGATTCTCATCATCAGCACCGTCAAAGACGACTCGGAGGGCCCGGCGCGGCTCATGTACAAAATTGGCAGCCACCTGGTCGAGGACATGAACTGGGTCTTTCGCTTCAAGGGCTCGGACGACGCAATCGTCGAACGTGCCGAATATCAAGTTGCGGTGGAGAGGCTGGTCAAGGCCGGCTACAACATCCGTGACGTCGAGGCGGGGTGGAAGCAGTTTGCCGAGCTGCGATCCATTTACGCCACCCCGCTCAATCAGATGGCGAACTGGCTTGTGATTCCACCCGCGGAGTGGATCGGGGACCGCTCGTATCTACCTCATCGGAAGAGATCATCCCGGATTCGCCTCCGCAGGCCCGCGGCCACAGGCGAAGCAAAACCGACTAGCTGAGAAGACCGAGCTCCCGCGCTTTGACGATCGCCTCGAGCTTCGAATGCACGCCGAGCTTGCTGCCCAGGCTGCGGATGTGCGTCCGGACTGTCGTGTAGCTGATTCCCAATTTCGTGGAGACCGCACGTGTGGTCGTCAACGATCAGGACCTTGATCGGGCTCTCACCGTCGGGTTGTCCACGACGTTCGGCCTCTGGGAGGCCTCTGGACGACAGCGCACCTTCTCCGGGCGCGTCCAAATAGATGGTCAAGCTCATATCCGGTAAAACCCACGCCGGGCGGGCATTACCCGCTCAGGGGGGAAACGCGAGCTACAAGACTACGGCGACGCCACCGGGCACATCGGCGCCGGCTTGCTCGTTCGGCTGCAGGGGTTGGCGGCGGTCGCCGGAAGCGGTTCCGCCGTTTCTGGGCCGCCAATTGACTTGGCAGGCGGCCGCTGTACCGTCGAGCTCGGGGCCTGCGCCGGGTTGGACTCCTGGGTATCGATCCCACCACTTGAAGCGGACCTTCCGGTCTGCGCAGACCCCGCAGCGTGATCGACGGTTGTGATGCTCGCGCCCCGAATCACTGTTGGTCCGGCGGGCGTCTGCGAGCTTATGACGGCAGCGCCGCACGAGACGCCGGCGAGAGCTGCCCCGCACAGCAGCGCCATCCTCCAGCGCTTCATCTGGCCAGTCTACTCACAGTTTCCGCCCGTGCGCAACCACGCCGAAGGGCCCCTTACGCAGAGGAACCGGGGTCGTTTGACCCCGGTTCCTGTCTAAGAGTTTCTCTATTCGGTACTAGCCAGACGAAACGTCCAGCTTGTTGATGGAGGTCCCCCAGTTGGCGGCGCGGGTCCTCGTCCCTCCGCAAGTGGTGTCCAACTTGAACACGGCGAGCGTGCAGTTCGGGTACTGGATGTACTCGCTCGCGAAGTAAATCGTTTGTCCGACCGCGACCGCCGCCGAGTAGTCGCCCCAACGAGGCCTGAACACACCGACGGCCGGCGGGGGCGGGGGGACGAATCGGAACTCGTACTCGGTGAAGCCGTCCTGCGGCGATTGGCCGAGGGCCGCGACCTTCACCTTGCCGGCGCCGGACATGTCGAGCGTCGCGTAAGCGCTGGACGGATAGTAGCTCGGACCGCTGAGCGTGAAGCTGATGAGGCCGTGTCCCTGGCTGTCCATTCCGATGGACGGGAACTCGACGTCGTTGCCCTGAGAGACCAGGTAGCCCTGCTTGGCGATCGTTGCCGTCAGGCCGGAGCTGGTCAAGTTCGGGCTCACCGCGAAGTAGGCGATGCCGATCTTTCCCTTCGAGACGATGGGCATGGTGGTGTTGAGACCGCCCCAAACGAGACCGTTCGCGTAGACAGCCGATTCGATCTGGTCGTCGTTGGTCTGGATCGGACCCTCCGTCTGTGGCTTCGGAGTCGCACACGGGTGCGGCTCACAGCTGTACCGCCCTGATTGTCCGAGCGGAATCGTGCCGGCCTTTTGCCGGGCAAAGCCCGGGAAGACGTAGCTCTCGCTGGCGATAGTGGCCACGCGCAGTCCCACAGATGGAGTTTCGCTGCTGATGCTGCTCGTGTTGGTCACGGCCCAGACCGCGATCCGGTTGTCGTGGAGGTTGGCGAAGTCGAGGGCGCTGAGAAGGTACTCGACGCCTCCAAATCGCAGGTCACCAGAGGTGGGCGAGGACGTCGGGCGCACCGAGGCCCAGCAGTTGAGGCCGTGGGTGGCGACGCAGGATCCCTTAGGCAGGCCCGGCGTGGAGGGAGTCAGAACGTCGAGTCCGATGTAGTCGACCACGGTGTTGGCGCTGTCTGCCCCAGCGGCGAGTGCCTTCGTGTCGATCGTGTACAGGACTGCGCCGTTGAAGACGGGGTGGTTGATCGAGAACTCGTTGGTGGAGATGAAGATCGCGTCGTGGTTGGCGCCCATCGTCGGCTGGTCACCGAAACACGGGCAGCCCGGATTGAAGTTGTCGGTGTTGTCCAGCGAGTACAGGTTGAATCCGCCGAGCGGGCTGGAGGTGGTGCTCACGGCGATGTCAAACCATGCTGTGTTCGTGCTGAGGTCAAGGACGAGGTTGCTCAAGAACCAGCGCTGGGTGTTGGCGTCCCAGTAGCATCGCGGGTCGCCCTGGATGGTCACGTCGGCACCCCCAAAGCCGAACGCGACAGTTTCGCCGAAGAAGGTTTCGAGGACCATCGGGCCCGAAAGAGGTTCGAGGTTGGCGTTGAACACCTGCAGGTTCAGGTTGACCATCTCGACCACAAAGCCGTTGCCTGCGCAAAGGCCCTGGTCAGGTGGCTCGACGGCAAAACCGTGAGTAGCAGCCAGGTCGTGCGCATTGAGGCCCTTGGCTGTCTGGACAGCTCCATCTTGCGCAACGTTGGACGCGCTCGACGATTCGTGAGGGACCGACCCCTTGGCGGCTGCTTGCGGGAAGCTGACCGAGCTGGCAGTGGTGCCAGGACCTGTTGCGCCGGTCAGGCTGCGAACGAGATTCAAGTCGTCCGTGAAGGCGGCGGGTGCGCCGTTCCTCAATGTGCCCTCAGCGAGGTTGGTCGCGCTGGGTTTGTAAGCTGTGTGGCCGACCAGCTTCGCCTTCTCAATGCGCTGGCTCTTCAAGATATTGACGACGCCGGCGCCTGTGGTCGCGGCCGGCGTTCCTGCCGCGGTGACAACAAAAAGGCTGGCGATCAAAGCCAGCCCCCCGAGCCCTGTGAAAAGCCTGGTCAACCTCATGCGCGAACCTCCAAACTGTTCCCCATCTTCCTCTCCACGCATAAAGCACCTGAATCGAGGTGTACGGCTCACCTCGTGAGACGAGGTCTACTGTGTCAAAGGCTCAGAAACAATGTCAAGTGACTATCGCGATGACCAGTCCCAAAAAGAGCGAGACAAATGTCCTAGTGGTCAATATTGGCCAACGTCGTTCGTCAATGACCCTCTGCAGGGACAGCACGTGGCTGGCTAACGTAGGTCTTCTTCATGGACCAGGGCCACAGCCTCCGCTGGTCACCGTGGCGAACGCTGATCTCAGCCGTTCACGCGCGTCCATCCGTGAAAATCAACCACGGCGCGACATTCCTCGTCACTGACCAGCAGGGCTCGATCCCGCTCGACGCCCACGACTACGGGCTCTATGCATCTGACACGCGCTTTCTGTCGCGCCACGAGCTCAGGCTGAACGGCCGCCGCCCCGAGTCGGTTGCATCGGTACGACTTTCGTACCAACACGCCCGCTGGCACATGATCGCCGACAACGTCGCCGGCTTCGGCGGCGACATGCGCGACGCGCGCGTGGCGATCACGGTCGACCGTCTGGTCAGCGGTCACCGGCTGCACGAAGACCTCTCGCTTCAGACCTTTGGTCGCTCGGAGCTGAGTGTGCTGCTCGAGATCGCTCTCGAAAGCGACTTCGCCGACCTCTTCGAGGTGCGGCAGCGGCAGTGGCAGCGCCGTGCCGACCTGAACACGTCGTGGATCGGACCCAACAGCCTGGAGGCCCGTTACCAGAACAAGGATTTTGTCCGCCGCTGCCTGGTCCGGGCGCTGACCGACCGCACGGGGATCACTTACGCGAACGGTTCGTTGCGCATCCCCATCGACGTCGTTCCGGGTGTGGAGTGGCGCCTCTGTCTGCAGTACGACCTGCTGACTGACGACGAGCAGCTGCCGCACGTGGCCGCGCGCTGTCCCATCAACGAGGAAGAAAGCCAACCCGTGCTTGAAGCGCGCACCTGGCAGGTCTCCGTCTCGCAGATCGAGCCGGCAGACCTCAGGTTGAGGTTCGCGTATGAACGCGCCATCGAGGACCTCGCCGCACTGCGACTCCATGAGCAGGACTCGCCGGACGACCACTGGATGCCCGCCGCCGGATTGCCGTGGTTCATGGCATTGTTCGGCCGCGACTCGGCGATCGCTTCGATGCAGGCGATGATCGCCCAGCCCGCGGCTGCGATAGGGACACTGGAGAACCTGGCGCGATGGCAGTCGGACGTGGACGACCCCGAGCGTGACGCCGAGCCGGGCAAGATACCCCACGAGCTGCGTGTTGGCGAGTGGGCACATCTCGGGATCGTGCCGCACCGCCCGTACTACGGCACGGCCGACGCGACGCCTCTCTACCTGCTGCTCCTCGCGGAAAACTATCGCTGGGTCGGCGATGCAGGTTCGCTCCTGCCTTTCAAAGGTGTCGCCGAGCGATGCCTGGAGTGGATCGACAAGCATGGCGATCGGGACGGCGACGGGTTCCAGGAATACGGTCCCCGGACGCCACGCGGCTATCGCAACCAGGCGTGGCGCGACGCGCACGACGGTGTGCTCGATGAGTCGGGCGCGTTTCCGGAGCTGCCGATCGCGATCTGCGAGCTGCAGGCCTACGCATACGGCGCGAAGCTGCACATGGCTCCGCTTTTCGAGGCGTGGGGAGACCATGAACGAGCCACACGTCTGGTACGAGAGGCCGCGGAGCTCCGAGAGAGGTTCAGGTCCGCCTTCTGGCTGGAAGAGCAGGGTGAGCTCGCGTTCCTGCTCGATGGCAAAAAGAAAACGGTCCGCACCGTTGTCTCAAACGCGGGCCACTGCCTGTGGATGGGCATCCTAGACCGCGAGCGAGGCCGCGTCGCGGGCCGCCGCCTGCTCGAGCCCGACCTGTTCACCGGTTGGGGGCTGCGCGTGCTGTCGGACCAGCATCCGTCGTACGACCCGCATTCGTACCAGCGCGGCTCAGTCTGGCCGCACGACACTGTGATCGCCGCGGCGGGCCTTCGCCGCTACGGACTGGTCGAGGAAGCGTGGACCCTAATCGACGGGCTGCTCTCGGCGGTGATGTGCTTCGAGGACATCCAGATGCCGGAGCTGTTTGCGGGCCTCCCGAGGAGGGAGTTCGCGGTGCCGGTGCCGTATCGCATGGCCAACGTGCCGCAGGCGTGGTCGGCGGGCTGCGTGCTGCAGATGGTCCGGGTGCTGCTCGGCCTGGAGCCGGATGTGTCCGCGGGCCGCGTGTATATCGACCCCGCCCTTCCGCCCTGGTGTCCAAGCTTCGAGCTGAGCAAGCTGAGGCTCGGACGGCACGAGCTGCGCCTCAGCGTGCAGCGCCGCGAGGACGGCACGTGCTCGGTGGATGCTGAAGCAACCCCCGGCCTCGAGATCGTTCGGGGAGCTCCGCCCTGGCTGGAGCTCGGCCTTCAAGGGTGACACGCGCCGACGGGGTGTTCTAAAGAACGTGGAGAGCCGGCGCATAGCGATGATCGTCAGCCCCTGGTACCCGGTGCCGCCGAGCGGCTATGGGGGCATCGAGCTGATGGCATATCACCTGGCGCGCGAGCTGCAGCTGCGTGGACACCAGGTGAGCGTGATCGGGCAGCAGGGTTCCAATGGGCCGTTTGAGACGATCGCCATCGCCCCGGAGAGCTGGTCGAGCCAGCTCGGTACTCGCGATCAGCTTCCCCGCGAAAGCCTCTTCTTGTATCGCGCGTACGACCTGGTCGGCCGGCGTGCGTTCGACGTGGTGCACGATCACTCAGGGCTGACCGGAATCTTGGTCGCAGCGAGCTCACGGCTGCAGACACCGGTGGTCGCGACTCTTCACGGCGACCTGACCGAGGCCGACGGGGAATTTCTCGCGGCGGTCGACCATCGCATCCATCTGGTTGCCATCAGCCGCGCGCAGCAAGCCCTGGTTGCCGACGTCGACTGGCGCCGCGTCGTGTACAACGCAGTCAACCCGGCTGACTACGCGCCGGTGACCAATCCTGATCAGAAGCACAACTACGTCCTCCAGCTCGCGCGGATCTCACCCACCAAGGGACAGCACATCGCGGTCGAGGTGGCGCGCCGGCTTGGGGTGCATCTGGTCCTCGCCGGAAAAGTTGATAACACCGCCGAGGAATATTTCGAGCGCGAGATCAAACCGCACTTGGGCGACACGGTGACGTGGCACGAGAACGTGGTCGGCGAGGAGAAGCAGCAGCTGCTGGCGCGCGCCCGCGCGATGCTGTTTCCGATCCAGTGGGAGGAGCCGTTCGGCATCGCGATGGTCGAGGCGATGGTGAGCGGCACACCTGTGATCGCCATGGCGCGCGGCGCGGCCTCGGAGATCGTCGAGCCGGGCGTCACCGGCTGGCTCGCCAAGGACGTCGACGGACTCGTCGACGCCTACGCTCGCATCGCCGAAATCGACCTCGAACGCTGCGTCGCGCGCGCCAGCGAGCGATTTGGCCCCGAGCAGATGGCGGACGGATACCAATCGGTCTACGAGCGCGCCATCGACGAGTCGTACTACCGTGAAAAACTGTGACGTTTTCTGCTCGTTTGGCGACACGCGCCTTTTACGCGCGTCAGTGATGCGCACGTTTGGCGTCAGGCGTGCGAAAAGTGGACCGGGGTCGTGCTCAGCTCGTCGTGCCGATCGCTTGCTGAGAGGGCTGTCTGGAACCGGCTGCGAACGCTGGACGCGTGCCGAGCGCATAGCTGGTCCACTCGCCACGCGCCAGCAGCTCGACGGCCATCGCCTCCAGGTCGCGCACTCGCTGGTTGGCCCGGATCGCTTCGCGGATCGAGAGGATGCCGACCGCGGGGTGGCGCTTCTCGATCACATGGCGAAGCATGTTCAGATGCGCGTTGTCGGGCACGCCCGGCTCGCGAATCCGGCGCACGGCCGCCCGCACCGTCGCCTGCGTGCCGTCGATCGCCTCGCCCTTGCCGAAATCGAACTTGTAGCTAGGGCTTCGTCCGGCGGACCGCCGCTCGCCGCTCAGCTTGATCCACTTGGCGTTGTCCGCCCCCTTGCCCACGTCGATCACGAGCTTCACCGGCCGCCCATGGTGCTGAAAGCTCGCGTTCATCCGCGCGTAGCTCTCACGCTGGCCGGTTAGGCCTTCGTGGCGGCCGACCATGAGGGGCGATTCCGCGTCGAGCGTGATCCGATCGATCGGGGTCAGCAAGGAGATGATCGCGAACGCATGCGGGATGAGGTCCGCGATGACACCGATGTCGGCGGCCGCGCCCACCAGGGGCTGTTCCTCGAGGATCTCGATCCTTATCTCCTCGACGCTGTCCAGGAAGTTGCGCAGCGTCCGCTCCTCGGTGAGCAGCAGCTGAAGCAGGCGGACCTCGAGCTTGAAGTAATAGTGGTCGGCGGCCACGATCTCGACCCCGCCGGTCGCGGTCTCCAGGAATTCGCGATACGCCTCCGGCGGAGCGCCGAGCGGCTTTTCGATCAGGACCACGTCGCTTAGGTCGTAGTAGAGCTTGAGCGTTGGCAGGTGAGTGGCAGCGGGGGTGGCGATGTAGGTGATGACGTACGAGCTCGACTCGAGCTCGCTTTCGAGCTGGTCATGGGCCGGCGACGAATGGCTGTCCCAATAAAAGGAATCGCCGTGCGCGCGAACTTCCTCTTCCTTGACGCCGATGCGGTCGCGGGAGCCAGGTGAGTCCTGCTCCACGATGTGGGTGCGGAAGTTGAAGAACTGCTTCAGCGTGAGCAGGTGCTGGTACGCCTTCTGTCCCCACTGCCCAAAGCCGATGAGCACGAAATCCTTCTGGAGGTGCCGCTCTTCCTCGGCCAGGGCGTGGAGGCGTGCGTTCTTGATCGCGACCGCCGCCTGCAGCGCCAGCGCCTGGGCGCGCTGCACCTCTTCCGGTGTGAAGGTGCGACGGCGCTCGCGTTCGGCGAGGATGGCGGCGCCGATCGGCTGACCGTCCGCGACGAGCGGCAGAGCCATGAGCGATCGCACGCCGAAAGCCCGTACGTACGCGGGATCGACCTGGCCGGATGACGCCGTGTCGTCGATGACCACCGCTTCGCCGCGGTCGAGCACCTCGAAGACGAACGAGGGCTGCGCGCGTTCGGCATGCTGGCGCCGCCACAGGTCCTCGAGGTCTGATGCCGCGGCGCCGTACCACCCTTCGCGGTCCTCCTCGAGCAGCGCGATCTGGCACAGCGAGGCGTTCACGAGGCGCGCCAGGTTGTGGGCGACAAGGGTGAGCGTCTGGTCGAGGTCGATCGAGCTGGCGATCGCCTTGCTGATATCAGCGACCAGCTCGAGCTCGACGGCATGTCGCTGCGCGTCTTCGTATAGGCGTGCAGTCTCGACCGCGACAGCGATCTGTGCCGCCGCCGCCCGCAGCGCTTCCACCTGGCCCCAATCCGGCCGTCGTTCGAACGACCGGTGGTACCCGACCTCGAGCACACCACTCGCCCGGCGGCTCTGGTCGGTGCCGAACGGCAGGAAGATGCGGATCAGGTCCTTGTGCCCACTGCGTTCGAAGACCTCGCCTGCCAGCGTGAACGGCGGATTGTCGGCCGAGTGTGTGCGCTCCTTCTCACCTCCGATCAGACAGGCGAGCACGTGGCCCAGCACCGCGCCGTCGCCCTTGACCACCGGAATTTCGGTCCAGGTCGCAGGCACGGGAATGCCACCCGCTATGACATCCGAGCGGTCACCTGCCGGGAACGGTCCGACGATCACCGGCTGCCAGGTTCGCGCGACGTAAATGAGCACGTCATCACCCGCCAGGGCCCGGTCCTCTTCGAGGGCCCAACGAGGTACGCGAGAAGGTGACTGTCGCGAGCCGGTTGGCCTGGAGGTTTCGGCGGCGTCGATGGCCGTCGTGGTCGCCGCCCCGGCGGCCATGCGTACGACCACACCTTGCTCCTCGGTCTCTTCGAGCAGGTAGACGGTTGCGAAGTTGAAGTCGAACTCGGGCACATCGGCGTCGGTCAGGTGACCGACGACCGCGTCGATCACATCGTGGCGGGTCGAGCCCGGCTGCAGCATCGCGCTCGTCATGTCGCCGAGCGCGCCCAGCAGGCGGTTGCTGTTCTCGAGGTCGGCGATGAGGCGCTGGCTCGCGAGCGCGCCACCGATGAGGGCCGCTCCAGCTTTCAGCATC
>CATPBO010000042.1 GCA_955652835.1 Candidatus Dormiibacterota bacterium | reverse complement strand
GAGCGCTTTCTCCTTCAAGGAGCTGGCCGCGGGATTTCTTCCTTTGATGAAAGAGCACGGCGGTTCGCTTGTCACCCTTGACTTCGACAACTCGACGCAGGCATGGCCCAAATACGACTGGATGGGCGTCTCGAAGGCAGCGCTCGAATCCGTGACGCGATATCTAGCCCGCGACCTCGGGCGCTACAAGATTCGCGTCAACGCGATCTGCGCTGGGCCGCTCGCGACGCTTGCCGCGAGCGGCATTCCAGGATTCAAGGACTTCGAAGAGGTGTGGGAAAAGCGCGCCCCTCTTGGTTGGAGCTTGCAGGACAAATCACCTGTCGGGCGCGCCGCGTGTGCGCTGCTTTCGGACTACCTCGACATGACCACAGGCGAGCTCCTGCACGTCGACGGCGGCTATCACGCAATGGGGACTGAGCTGCCTCCAGTCGACTAAACCAGGTGTGACCCTACATGTTGTGCCTGATGGCGGACAAGGGCGCAACATCATGCTAGGCTCTTGCAAAATTCTCCTCTGGAGGTATGCAGTTTGCGGGAGTGTCTGGTGATCTATGTCGACGCCGCTCTCGACAAGAACGGCCGGGCCGGATGTGGCCTGGCCGTTTTCGTTAGGGGCCGCGCGGTGTATACGGAATCGTTCGGCTTTTCGCACCTCGGTGGCTCGGCCCAGCTCGAGGCGCACGTGTGCGCGGGGGCCCTCGATCTTGCCGCTGCGCGCTGGCCTTATCACCGCGTGATCGTGCGCACGGATTGCGCACCAGTCGTCCGCAGTCGCATGCCGTCCAGCGACAGTTTTCGCGTCGCTGTGTTCGAAGTTCGTGAGCGATGCAGGCGCGGTTGGCGCGTCGTTCGCTATGTCAGCAGGAAAGCCAACCCGGCGCATGAACTTGCTCGCGAAGGGCTGAAGAGCCTGTCAAGACAACAGGTGCTGGTGGCCGCATAGACTTGGCCTGATGCCTGCAGACGAAGCGCAGGGTCGCGAGGCGCCGGCCCGTCGCGGTCGTGGTGTGCGCCGGCCCGTCGCGGCAAGCGCGACCACGGGGCGTCCGCGACGCAAACGGCTCGGCGGCCCCGAGCTCACCGATCAGTTGAACCAGGTGGTGGCCGAGCTCATCAAAGAGAACCGGAAGTTGAAGCGTCAGGTTCTCAAGCTGACCGAGCGCGGGACGAAAGTGGCCAGCAGCTCGGTCGATCGAACTTTGCGCACCATTCAGCGACGCGTGCAGCGCGCTCTTGCGGCACCGGTCAAGCGGCGTCGTAAGAAGACCGCTACCTCAACAAGAAAGAAGGCGGTGACGCGGAGGCGCCGAAAGGCAACCTAGGCGCGATAGCCGGCCGCCGCTGCGGCGACTTCGTTCTCGTGTTTTGCGGTCCGGTACGCGTCGGCGATGCTGTAGAGCCACAACGCACCGCCACCCAGCTCCATCGGCACGCCTAGCGCCGCGCCGATCACAGTCAGGTCCAGGTCGAACCCAAAGAACTGAAGGCCTCCGATGCCGAGCAGGAAGCCGATGCCTTTCTTGTTGTGGCCCAGGTAGAAGTGGCCGCAGCCGGGAATGATGGCCAGGGCGGCCGCTGTGACCGGATTCTTCCGCGGCCTGATCACGTTGCCCTGGTAGCGGCCTGACGCGGCAGAGCCGCATCGTGGGCACAGCGAGTTCGGATTCGCCAGCACCGCTCCGCAGTTGCCGCAGAAAACGTCAGCTGCCACACCTTCAATATGCCCCTTTTTCTTGCCTCCAAATCGTCGGCGGTAGCCCGGATTTCGCGCCCATTCCGCACTGTTGGCGTCAACCGCGCTGTATCAAACGGACGCATCCGCACGTTTGGCGCCAGCGGCGCACTTGGTCTGCGCGCCGGTTCCAACTCATAATTTGGTCGTGGATCTTGCGTTCACCGCGGAAGAAGAAGCCTTCCGAGAAGAGATCCGAACGTGGCTCGATCTCAACCTTCCCGCGGACTGGCGTGGCCGCGGCGTCGGTGGCTTCCGGGAGGACGACGAGACTGAGCTCCAGCGGCAGTGGCAGCGCCGGCTGCACGACGGCGGCTGGCTGAAGCTGGCCTGGCCGAGCGAAGCCGGCGGCCGAGCCGCCACTCCGGTCATGCAGGCCATCTACCAGGAGGAGTTGGCGAAGTCCGGCGCCCCGATCATCCTCGGCCGCCTGGGAGTCAGCCTGCTCGCGCCGACGCTTCTCGCGCACGGATCGCAGTGGCAGAAGGACACATACATCGACAAGATCCTGAGCGGCGAGCTGATCTTCTGCCAGGGATTCAGCGAGCCCGATGCAGGCAGCGATCTCGCGGGCTTGCGAGCGCGCGCGGAAAGACGCGAGGGCAAGTGGGTTCTGACCGGCCAGAAGACGTGGTCGAGCGGAGCGCACTATGCGGACAAGAGCTTTCTACTGGCGCGCACTGGTCAGCAGGCTGAAGCTCATCAAGGGATCGGCTTCTTCCTGGTCGATATGCACCAACCCGGGGTCGAGGTGCGGCGCATCCACCAGATGACCGGAGGCGGCGAGTTCTGCGAGATCTTCCTCTCCGACGCGGTGGTCGAGGAACAGGACATGGTCGGAGAGCCTGGCGCCGGCTGGAAGATCGCGATGACCGTTTTCGGCTTCGAGCGTGGCGGCCTCGCGCAGGCGGCTCGATTCGAACGGGCCGTCGAGGAGCTGGCCGCCCTCGCCCGCGAACGCGGTGCTGGAGCCGATGCCGGTGTGCGCCAGCAGGTCGCGCAAGCGCAGATCGAGGCGCACGTCTTCCGTCTCATCGGCCTGCGCAACCTGACAAGGGCTCAGCACGGCCACGCACCTGGACCTGAAGCGAGCCTCACCAAGCTCTACTGGAGTGAGATGGACAAGCGCATCCAGGAGACCGCGGTCGGCGTGCAGGGGCCGTATGGCGCGCTCGCCCCGGACTCGCCGTTTGCCGTGGAGGACGGGCGCTGGCAGTACGGCTGGATGTGGGCCCAGGCGGAGACGATCTACGCCGGATCCTCGGAAATCCAACGCAACATCATCGCCGAGCGCGTGCTCGGTCTTCCGCGCGGCCGGTGAGCGCGACCGTGTCGGTGGTCCATCGTCTGCGGGCGCGCATCGGCGTCGTCGCGCCGCCCACCGAAGCAACGGTCGAGGCGGGTCATCTCAAACGATTCGCGGAAGCGATCGGCGATCCCAACACGCGCTGGACGAGCGAAGCGCCGCCCACATTCCTGATCGCGCTGGCGCCGGTGTCACTCCACCTGGCGGAGGCGGAGGAATACGGCAAGGGCTGGCTGAACGGCGGCAATCGCTTCGAGTATTTCGAGCCGGTGAAGGTCGGCGACCGGATCACTGCAACCGGTCGGGTCGCGGACGTCTATGAGAAGACAGGTTCCAGCGGCAGCCTGCTCTTCATCATCTTCGAGACCGACTACGTCAACCAGCACGGGCGCACCGTCGCCCGGCTGCGCGGGACTGCGATCAGGCGATGAACGTGCAGGTCGGTCAGGAGCTGCCCGAGCTCGTCAAGCATCCGACGACCCGGCAGCTCGTGCAGTACGCCGGCGCGCAGGGCGACTTCTACGAGATTCATTACGACCAGGCCTACGCGCAGAGCGTCGCGCTGCCGGGGGTGATCCTTCACGGGCTGCTCAAGGCAGCATTCCTGGGGCAGCTCGTCACAGATTGGCTGGGCGATCGCGGCTCGCTGAAAACGTTCGAGGTGAGCTATCGAGGCATCGATCAACCCGGCCGGCCATACTGCTGTCGCGGCCGGGTCACCAAGGTCGAGGGCGACCAGGTTGAGCTCGAAGTGTGGGGCGAAGATTCCGACAGCAACCGCACGACCCTCGGCACCGCCACGGTGGAGATGACGAGCTAGATGGTGTTCTTGATCGTCAAGTACATCCACATCCTCTCCGCGATCGCAGCGGTCGGCCTGAATATCAGCTACGCGATCTGGATCATCAGGGCGCAGCGAGATCCCGCACATACAGCTTTCGCGCTGAAGGGCATCAAGTTCCTCGACGATCGCATCGCAAACCCTGCTTATGGCGTGCTGCTGCTTACCGGGATCTTGATGGTCATCTTGCTTCCGTACCCGATCACCACCTTCTGGATCGATGTGGCCCTTGTCCTCTATGCGGTCTTGGTCGTGCTTGCGATCACGCAGTACACGCCCACCCTCCGAAACCAGATCAAGCTCGCCGAGACCGGCGACACGACCTCCGCGAATTTCACCCGCCTGGCGAAGCGCGGTCAGATCCTCGGTCAGGTCCTCGCGGTGATCGTGCTGGTGATACTCGCCATGATGGTCTTCAAGCCCCACCTGTAAAAGCGCGAAAGGGGACACGGTCCCCTCTCGCGGGCTCTCCCCTCTCCTGGCTACGCGTGGTGGCGCTTTGAATTGGGCGTTTTGGTGACGGCCGGGATAATCCCGGCCTAGTCGCCACGCCTGCTCTACTTAGAAGTGTTCAGGCTTCCTGCAGCAGGCTGAATGCGCGCCGGAAGGAGGGGACCTGCGCGCGAATCGCTGCCAGCCCTCGCATGGCCAGGACCACCGAGGCGTCGATCACGCAGTAGCCGCCCGCGATTACTGAAGGCGGATTGCCGGACGGGATGTGCGTCCACGGCGCCACCGGAAGCCACGCCCAGTTGCCCAAAAAGGTGCCGACGATCTCGAGCTCCCCAGTCGCGATGAAGATGGCTGCGAAAAGCGCCCAGCGTGGGGAGCGCAGGACGAAGTACGCGAAGACGGGCAGGCAGAGGGCACCTTGGATGTCCACCCGCCCCGTGACCACCGGCAGGATGGTCAGCCCGGCCACCGCCCACGTGGTGGCGCCGGCCAGGACCACGTAAGCCACTCGCTTGCCGTGCTTGAGCACAACTGGGGTGGTCATCGCGAGCAGGCCAAACAGGTACACGGCGCCATGCCCTGGCGGCACGAAAAGCGGCACGTTGTGCAGGCGGTAGCGGTACAGGCCCCAGACCAGCGAGCCGAAGATCTCGAAACCTGTCGCGACGACAACGCAGATCCAGATCTGCAGGCGTTGCTCCTTAGGAGCTTTGAGAGCCGCCAGGTAGAGGGCGGCGAAGGTGAGCAACCCCAACAACCACTGCTGCCATAAAGCTGTGATCCGGCTGTCCGCAAGAAGCAGGATCGGCGTGTAGGTCAGGAGGTAGGCGTGGAGCCAGTAAGGCTTGAGTCGGGTCAACACCGCGCTTGAATGGTAGCGGGGCCGGTTTCGCGCCGGCCCCGCAGCGGATCGCTTACTTGATGGTGCCGCGAGTGTCGATGAGGGTGCCCTGCAGCGTCCAGCCCGCCCCGTTCCAGGTCTCTTCCTGCATCTGGCTGATCGGGAAATGGTCGGTCGAGCTCGTCTTGACAACGACGCCGGGAAGCACGAACGGGTTGTCCGTCTCGCTGAGCTGGGTGGCTGCGATGTCCATCACGTTCCGGCGTGTGAGGTTGGATCCGGCCTTCTTCAACACGTCGACCAGCGTCCAGGCCGCCGCCACGCCGCTGATGTTGAACCCGTTGTTGGCGTCGCAGGTCGAGCAGTTGGCGATGATCGTCTTGTAAAGCTTCATGCCCGCGTCGTTGGCCCACTGGGGATCGGTCGGGTCCTTGAGGTAGGCGACGCTCGTCACGTTCTTCAGCGCGGCGCCTGCCGTCTTCGCGGCGCCGATCGTGGTCTTGGGGTTGGAGACGGAGTTCACGTAGATGTTCACCGAGTCCCAGTTCAGCTTCGAGACGGCGACCAGGGCCTGGACCGTGAACTTCGGCGTCGAGAAGAGAAACAGCGTGTCAACACCTTTGGCCTTGAGCGTGGCCACCTGAGAGCCCACGCTGGCAGCGGTCACGTCATAGCTCTCCGAGTCTTTGATCAGCGAGGCGCTGGAACCGAGACCGTCCTTCAGCCCCTTCAGGTAGTCCTGGCCATAGTCGTCGTTCTGGTACAGAACTCCAATCTGCGCGCTGGCGTGGTTCTTGAGAATGTCCTGGGCGTAGAGGTGGGACTCCGCCTGGTAGGACGGAATCCAGCCGATCGTGTAGCTGTACTTGGAATAGTCGAGGCCCCAGGTGGTCGCGCCCGTGTACACGAAGATCTGAGGCACCTTCTGCGCGTTCATGTAGTCACGGACCGAGGTCTGGTCCTGCGTGCCGAGGCCGCCGAAGATCGCGAAGACCTTGTCCTGCTCGACCAGCTGCTTGGTCAGCGTGACCGTGTTGGCCGGAACGTACCCGTCGTCGAGGATCTTGTACGTGATCTTGCGGCCGTTGATCCCGCCCTGGCCGTTGACGTAGGTGTAGTAGGCGTTCGATGCGTTGGAGATCGTCCCGTAGGCCGCCGCCGGCCCCGACAGGGCGTTCGTGTTGCCCAGCAGGATCTCGGTGCTTGAGATGCCCACATCGGTCGCCACGGTTGGTGCGGCCGAGCCGCCGCACGCGGCAAGGGTGACGAATATTGCCGCGATGGCAGCGAAACGAGGCCCGATTTGTCGCATAGAAGTTCCTCCCGCTTTGATGGCCATGTATTTAATCAGTCTTTTGTTCGAGGTGCTGACAGCCCCTGGCGCCCGTGCTGATCAAACAGTTTGGGGATCGGGCGGCGCCTGTCCAGTCTCCCGATCGGCGGCCCCTCTCAACCGCCGGCGCAAGCGCTCGTACCCCGAGGTGACCAGGCCGACGATCCCGTTAGGCGCGAAGATCATGATCAGGATCAAGATCGCGCCGTACGTGACGGCGGGGCCGGCCTTCTCGACGGTCGAGGCGATCTGGGTCGGGATCCAGGTCTGGGCGGGGACCCACTGGTTCGACTCGATGGGGAGGAAGTAGGCGAAGATGCCGCCCGCGAGAGGTCCAGGAATCGAGGCGAGGCCGCCGATGACGGCTCCGACGAGGAGCTGGATCGAGAGGCCCACCGGGAAGCTGTCGGGGCTAACGAAGCCAGATGACATTCCGAAGAGAGATCCGGCGATCCCCGCGTACAGCGCCGAGATCCCGAAGGCAAGCATCTTGTAGCCGGCGATGTTGACTCCAGACGCCGCGGCCGCCACCTCGCCGTCACGCAGCGCTCGCATCGCGCGGCCCGAGCGGTGCCGGACGAGATTCCAGGCCAGCCAGAAGAGGAGAAGTGCCCAGGCGAAAGTCACGTAGTACGTCCACTGCTCCGAGGTCATGACAGTGCCGGTCACCGCGCTGAACGCATCCTTGGCGAACTGCGGCGGGTCGGGCGGCAGCAGAATGATTCCGTTCACGCCATTGGTCAGCGCGACAGGGCGCTTGATCAGGCTCGGCGTGACGACGGCCAGGGCAAAGGTCGCGAGCGCGAGGTACAGCGCCGACAGGCGCAGCGCGGGCACGCCGAACAGGAAACCAACCAACCCGGTAAGGAGTCCCGCGATGGGAACGGTCAGGAGGTAATCCATCTTGTAGCGATGCGCGAGGATGGCCGACGTATACGCGCCAAGGGCCATGAAGGCGCCGTGGCCGAGTGACAGCTGGCCGCTGTAGCCGACCAGGATGTTGAGCCCCATGATCGCGATGACGAGGATCAAAGCGTTGGCCCACTGGGCCGCCTGGAAGCTGCTGATCACCGTGGGAAACCCGGCAAAAAAGAGGACGGCGATGACCACCAGCCAGTACCGCGGCGGTGCAGCCCGGATGCGCTGAAGCACTACACGCGTCTCACGGACGGCCGGCCGAACAGGCCGTTCGGCTTGAGCACCAGGACCGCGACGATGATTGCGAGGGCGACCGCAAGCTCGAGGTCGCCGCCGACATAGGGCACGTATGCGCCCGCGAGGTTGACGGTCACTCCAACGATGAGACCGCCGACGACGGCGCCCACGGGGCTCTCGATTCCACCAAGGACCGCCGCCGCGAAGGCGTAGATGATGACCGTCTGCATCATGTTCGGCTCGAGAAACAGGATCGGGGCGACCATGATCCCGGAGACAGCGCCGACAGCAGACGCAAGACCCCAACCGAGCGCCAGCATCCAGCTCACTCGAACGCCCATGAGGCGGCTGGCCTCAGGGTTGTGCGCGGCGGCGCGCATCGTGAGTCCAACCGTGGTGCGCTGAAGTAGGAGATAGATGACGAGCAGAACCACCCCGCAGACGGCGATGACGCCGAGGTCCTGGTAGCTCACGTAGGCTCCCAGCACGCTGATCGTCCGAGACGGGAAAGGGCTCGGAAATGCGCGCGGAAGGTAGCCCCAGATGAACCCGGCCAGGCCGTTGATCAGAGCCGTGAGGCCAAGGGTCACGATGACCAGGGTCAGGACCGGCGCGCGTTCGACTGGCCGGATCACGATGCGCTGGATCGCGACGCCGCCTGCAAAGGCGATGACCAGCGTCACTGGGAAAGCGATCCAGTAGTTGAGCCCTCGATCCATCAGCGTGACCGCGATGAAAGTCGCGAACATCGCCATCTCGCCCTGCGCGAAGTTGACAAGGCCCATCGCGTTATAGATGAGGACGAGAGCCAGGGCCAGGCTCGCAAAGATGCCGCCGCTGGCAAGGCCGCTGAAGACTTGCTGCAGGACGCCTTGCATCAGTAGCCCAGGTAGGAACGACGCACCGACTCATTGCCTTTCAGCTCGGCGCTGCTCCCTTTTACCGCGAGACGGCCGACCTCGAGCACATAGGCCTGGCTTGACATCTCGAGCGCGATCCGCGCGTTCTGCTCGACGAGGAGAACCGCGACCCCATCTGCCTGGTTGATGGTGCGGATGATCTCGAAGATGGCACGCACGACCATCGGCGCAAGACCAAGCGAGGGTTCGTCGAGAAGCATGAGCTTCGGCTTCATGAGCAGGGCGCGAGCGATCGCGAGCATCTGCTGCTCGCCTCCCGAGAGCGTGCTGGCAGACAACCGGCGACGCTCACGCAGCACCGGAAAGTACTCGAACACCCGCTCGTAGTCCTTACGCACCGCCTGGCCGTCGTGGCGCAGGTACGAGCCGAGCTTCAAGTTCTCGTCGACCGAGAGGTCGGTCAGGATGCCCCTGCCCTCGGGCACGTGGGCGATCCCGCATCGCACCACGTCCTCGGTGTGCATTCGGTTCAGCGACCGTCCGGCGAACCGGATGTTCCCCGACCATCGAACACCGCCGGTGATAGTTCGCAGCGTTGTGGTCTTGCCCGCGCCGTTGGCGCCTAGCAGCGAGACGACCTGGCCCTCCTGGACTGAAAGTGAGATGCCGTGGAGCACCGACGTTGGACCGTACCCTGCCCGGACTTCCTCCAGCTCGAGCAGAGCCATCAGGCAGCGCCCAGGTACGCTTCGATCACGGCCGGGTTGCGCTGCACCTCGCCGGGCTTGCCCTCGGCGATCTTCTTTCCAAAGTCGAGCACGACCACCCGGTCCGAGATGCCCATGACGAACGCCATGTGGTGCTCGACCAGCAGCATCGTGACGTCCAGCTGATCGTGGATGCGGCGCAGCAGCTGAGCCATGGCATCGACCTCTTCGTGGCTGATGCCGCCGGCGGGCTCGTCGAGTAGGAGAATGCGCGGCTTGGAGACGAGCGCGCGCGCCAGCTCAACGCGTTTCTGGGTGCCGAAAGGCAGCGCCGCGATCGGGCGCGTCGCCGCCGCGCCCAGTCCAACGAAATCGATCATCTCCATCGCCCTCTTCCTAGCCGCGGATTCCGCCCTCATCGCTCCAGGCATCGGAATCGTGGACTCGAGCCATCCGCTTCGCGTCCTTATGTGATCGCCCACGAGGACGTTCTCGAGCACGCTCATGGATCGGAACAGCGCGAGGTTCTGAAAAGTCCGCGCCAGGCCGTGGCGAACGACGTGGTGCGGCGACACACGTGAGACCGGCTCGCCGTCGATCAAGACGCTACCCGAGCTCGGTTTGTAGACACGCGTGATGACGTTGAACAGCGTGGTTTTGCCGGCCCCGTTGGGGCCGATCAGGGCCACGACCTCGCCCGCGTCGACGGAGAAGGAGACGCGATCGAGCGCGACAACCCCCCCGAAGCGGACGCTGAGCTCGCGTATTTCGAGCAGCGCCATCAGCGCGCAAGTCTATAAGCGAACTTCGCCGGCTGGCTAATAATCTCCTGGCTCGGGTAGGTCGGGAGGCTCGTCGGGCACGGCCGGAGGAGCTTGACCAGCGTCGGGTGGTGCGCCCTCAGAAGCTGTCTCGGGGGAAGCGGGTGCCGGCGGTTCCGGCGCTGGTGGGAGCACGTCCGCCCATGCTGACGGTGGCGGCGCGGGCTCCGCGGGTAGTGGCGGTGGCGCGCCGAAACCTGCGCCATAATCCGGCCGCGAGGCAAGGTGCGCGACCGCGACCGATTTCAGAACCGGCTGCCGAGGACGCCTGACGAGACTCAGGATCCAGTAGCCCAGCGCGATCGCGAGGCCGAGCCCGGCGATGATGGGCAGGATCACGAACGGCGGTTTCAACATGAGGTCGAGGCCGTTGAGCGTGGTCGCCGTTGGCGTCGGGCTGGGCGAATCGCTTGGGCTGGCGGTCGGCGATGGCGAGGTGTCGGGCGACGCGGTTGGAGACGGCGACGTGTCAGGGCTGGGCGACGTCGACGCTGCCTCCAGGGTGAAGGTGGCGCACGGACCTGGCGGAACGGTTGCGCACAGGTGGTGAACGCCGGGTGCGTCGCCAGAGAAAGGCTTGACGTGCGTTGTGAAGTTTCCGCTGCTGTCCGCGTTGGCCGAGCCGGCGACCTTGTTGGGCTGGTCCCAATAAAGCGTCATGGACTCGTTCGCAAGGAAAGCCCCACCGTTGACGGTGATCTGCGTGTTCGGCGCTCCGGCCGTGACGTCTAGGGAGAGGAACGCGTTGACGGGCGTCGGGGTGGGGCTGGGACGCGGCGAGGGTGATGGGGAAGGAGAGGGCGAGGCCGACGGCGAGGGCGAGTCGCTAGGTGATGGGGAGGGAGATGGAGATGGAGCCGCCAGAACAAACCACAGCGGGATCGCAAGGACCCACATGAGCTTCATTGCGAAGCCCGGAAGGTTAACAGGCTTCAAACGGGTGGCCAGGGAATCGACCAGGCCGAGGTCGGTTCAGGGAACCGCCAGGACGGATCGAGCACCCCGCGCAGCCGGCGCTTCAGCATGCGCACCTCGGCCGGTCTCAGCATTCCCTCCAGCGTCTTTCTCAGCGCGCCCTTGTCGATCTCGACCAGCGCCCGCTCGACATCGCCGCACAGCTCTTGTGGCAGACGCTCGCCTGAAAAATCCCAGATCACCGTGCGCAGCTTCGGGTCGACATGGAAGGTGAGGCCGTGGTCGATGACCCATACCACGTCCTTCGGGTCGAACAGGCAGTGTCCCGATTTGCGGTCGGCGTTGTTCGTGATGACGTCGAAAAGCGCGACCTGCGCCCACGTTGCTCGACGTGCGGATTGCTCGTCGAGAAAATGCCGGCGGTCTGCGTCGATGAACAGCTGCACCGCGCCGACTCCGTGCGGCCCTTGCCTTCGCACCACCGTCGGCGGGATGCGCGGCCAGCCCAAGACCTTGCTCAGCTCGTAGGCCGCGACCTCGCGCCGGTACAGGCTCCCGATCTCGAAATCCCATAGGGGCGACTCGCCGCGAGCGGGCTTGTACACGGCAAGGAGGCCCGCCGGCGGATGCGGTTCGAGCCGGGCGAGGAACGTGTAGTTCGAGGAGCCATGCAGCAGGCCGAGCACATTCAGGTCGGGGAGCTCGGCGAGGAGCCGCTCGGTTCCAGAGGCGTCTTCCGTGCGCCCGGCTGGATCAGAAGATCGGTCGCGCGCCATTGGAAACCGGGCATGGGTGGCCGGCGGGATCCATCGGTAGGCCGCACCGAGGGCAGAGCGGACGTCCCGAGGTCAGCACCGTTTCGGCCTGTTTGGAGAACGCGACCACCTGCTCGTGACTCAGCCAGAAGCGGACGCTGGGAGCATCGTCCTCTGAAGGCTCATCGCCGGCTGGGGCCTGGCTCGCGACCAGGACGAACTTCTGGCGCGCCTCGTGGTAGCCCAGCCCCATTTCTCCAACCTGCCACTCCGGCTCACCGGGCTCGAGCCCCGGGGCATCCGGCACGTTTTCGGCCGCCGGGATGCCCTGCACCTCCATCATCTGGTTGAGCCGCACGATCAGGGCCTGGACCTGCGTTTTCTCGCAGCCGAGCGTCAGCTGGCGCCCGGAACCCGCGGCCAGGAGGAAGAACTGGCGCTGGCCCGGCTGGCCAACCGCCGCCACCGCGATCCGGTCGACGGGGTCAAGCTCAAAGATCGGCACAGAGACAAGCCTACGGCCTGTTTTGATGCTGCCGCCCTGGGGAAAGACACAGCTATGCAAATTCAAATTCGCGCCGAGCTGCGCACCTGGAGGGAAAGCGACATATGCCGAAGACCGTAGGAATCGATTTGGGGACGACAAACTCCGTCATCGCCGTCATGGAAGGCGGCGAGCCGGTGGTCATTCCTAACGCAGAAGGTTCCCGGACCACGCCCTCGGTTGTCGCGTTCACCAAGTCAGGAGAGCGCCTGGTCGGCAACCTCGCCCGCAGGCAAGCTGCGGTCAACCCAGAGAACACCGTCTACTCGATCAAGCGCTTCATGGGCCGCAAATACTCAGAGGTCGTCGAGGAGCGAAGGATCGTGCCCTACGAGGTGAAGCCGGGTAAGGACGACCGCGTTGTGGTCCACATCCCCAACGCCAACAAAGAGTTCACACCAGAAGAGATCTCGGCCATGATCCTGCAGAAGCTCAAGGCCGACGCGGAGGCCTACCTTGGCGAGAAGGTGACCGACGCGGTCATCACAGTGCCTGCTTATTTCAATGACGCGCAGCGCCAGGCGACCAAGAACGCCGGCCAGATCGCGGGCTTGAACGTGATTCGCATCATCAACGAGCCAACCGCGGCTTCGCTCGCGTACGGCCTCGACAAGAAGACGAACGAGACCATCCTTGTCTTCGACCTCGGCGGCGGAACGTTCGACGTTTCGGTGCTCGATGTCGGTGACGGCGTGTTCGAGGTCAAGTCCACGAACGGCGACACCCACCTGGGTGGCGACGACTACGACCGGCGCATCGTGGACTGGCTGGCCGAAGAGTTCAAGAAGCAGAACGGCATCGACCTCAAGGCTGACCGCCAGGCTCTGCAGCGCCTCACCGAGGCGGCGGAGCGAGCCAAGATCGAGCTGTCGAGCCGCCTGGAGACGAGCGTCAACCTGCCCTTCATCACCGCCGACGCGACCGGGCCCAAGCACCTCGAGATGACGCTCACCCGCGCCAAGTTCGAGTCGCTGACCGCTGACTTGACCGAGCGGTGCCGCGGACCATTCCTGGCCGCGCTGAAGGACGCCAACCTGACCCCGCAGCAGATCGACGAGGTGGTCCTCGTCGGTGGTTCCACCCGCATGCCGGTGATCCAGCAGCTGGTCAAGAACCTGCTCGGCGGCAAGGAGCCTCACAAGGGTGTCAACCCGGACGAGGTGGTCGCCATCGGGGCGGCGATCCAGGCCGGAGTCCTCAAGGGTGAGGTCAAGGACATCCTTCTGCTCGACGTCACGCCGCTTTCGCTCGGAGTCGAGACACTGGGCGGCGTCATGACCAAGCTCATCGAGCGCAACACAACGATCCCAACCTCTCGCTCGCAGGTCTTCTCGACCGCGGCGGACAACCAGACCTCTGTCGAGGTCCACGTCCTTCAAGGCGAGCGCGAGATGGCGCGTGACAACCGCACGCTTGGCCGCTTCCACCTGGACGGCATTGCGCCCGCGCCGCGAGGCATGCCTCAGATCGAGGTCACGTACGACCTCGACGCCAACGGCATCTTGAACGTCAAGGCTCAGGACAAAGGCACTGGCCGCGAGCAGTCGGTCACGATCACCGCGTCTTCGACCCTTGGCAAAGAAGAGGTCGAGCGGATGGTCAAGGAGGCGGAGGCGCACTCTGCCGAGGACCGCGCGAAGCGCGAAGAGGTCGAGCTCCGCAACCAGGCCGACCACATGATCCACCAGGCCGAGAAGGTCATGAAGGACAACGCGGACAAGATCCCCGACGACGTCAAGACCGAGGTCAACGCCAAGCTCGAAGCGCTGAAGACGGCGGCCAAAGGGTCCGACACCAACGCGCTGCGCCAGCAGATGGACGAGTTCAACGAGTCGCTGCAGAAGATCGGCACGCACATCTACCAGCAGGCAGGCGCGACAGCTGGGTCCGCACCTCACGACGGCTCATCGCCCGAGGACGGACAGCAGCCCGAAGGCGCCAAAAAGGCGGAAGACGAAGTCGTCGACGCCGACTACCGCGAAGTCAACTAAGACTTCGACCTAGACCCACCAACTAAGGCTCCGGTTCGCGCCGGAGCCTTACCTTTGTCTCGACTTTGGTATGGCTGGAGACCGTTGAGGCATACGCTCGGGCTAGGACCAGGCTCTGGGGCGCAGCCGGCCTTTGGGGCGGCCTCCTGCTGATCGGATTCGACATCTACGCGGCGGTGGTCACCTACATTCCCCAGTACCGCTTCCGCAACGACTTCCGGCTCCTTTACGGCGCCGCGCTCATCGGCCCACGTCAGGGCTTCGATCACCTGTATGACCTCGCCGCGCAGAAGGCGGCCGTCGAGGGTCTTGGGCAAGGCTTCTACTGGTCGCCGTTCCTGAATCCGCCCCCGCTGGTGTGGCTTGCCACGCCGCTCACCATCCTGCCCTTCGGCCTTGCCCTTCTTGTCTGGTCGTTCCTGCTGTTCGGCGCCCTACTGCTCACGTGGTACCTGGTGGCGCCTGGCGAAGGCCTGACCAAAGCGGCATATCTCGCAATGTGGCTGGGGGTGTTCCCGGTCGCGTTCGGCCTGATGGTGGGCCAACCGGTCGCCCTCGTCGCAGCCGCCGTCGCGGCCTGCTGGTGGCTGTCCCAGCGCAATCGCATGCTGCTGGCCGGGCTTGCCCTCAGCCTGATCGCACTCAAGCCGCAAGTGGCACTTTTGGTGCCGTTGTGCCTGCTTGTATCCGGACATGCGCGCATCTTCGGCGCGTGGTTCGCGGCCACAGCTCTTATGGCGCTGGTGGCCCTGGCGATGTTGGGCCCGGACGGCCTGGCCCGGTACCGGGACGCGCTGAGCCTGGCGTCGCAGTGGGAACCCACCCGGCGTTACGCGGTTGCCGGGTTGGTCGGGCTCGGTCCGCAACTGTACGTGGCCCAGGCAATTGTTGCGGCGGCTGCTCTGCTGGGGGCCTGGCGCCACCGCCACGACGGACCGGCTCTCCCAATCGCGGCGGGAATCACAGCGTCGCTTCTGTTCACGCCCTACGTCGGCTTCCAGGACTGCGCGATGCTGTTCGTCGCCGCATGGCTGGTCATTCGCGCGCAGGCAACCGATTGGCAGTTGGGCATGCTGCTCACCGGCTTCGCGCTCCTGGAGCTCGCCCTCGTGGTGAACCCCGCATTTATCCTGGCGGCCGAGACGAGCCTGCTGGCCTCCATCGTTTGGCCGGCGAACGTCACAGGCAAAGAGGCCGGGGCCGTCGCGGAGGCGCGGCCGGGTTAGGAAGACCAGCATTCTTGGAGCCGACGGCCAGATTCGAACTGGCGACCTGCCACTTACGAGGCGGCTGCTCTGCCAACTGAGCTACGTCGGCAATATGGGTCTGCGAAATCGCGTCAAAACCGCGCGTTCTCGGGGGGGCACTAGGCTACCATCGAAGACGATGAGGACACTGGACGTGGAACGTCTCGAAGCCGCGGATTACAACCTCATCAAGCCCCTGCTCATCGAGCTGCACCTGGGCGAGCAGGTTCACTATTCGGACCACCCTCAGCTCAGCCGCGGGGAGATCGAGCGACAACTGACCGAGGTTCCCTCGACGTTTCGCGGCGAGAACGTCATCTACGCGGTCCGCGACGAGATCGGGCAGGTTGTCGGCTTCTGCTGGATCGTGCTCTACGACCCCGGAACCGGATTGGAAGGCGAGGTGGCGGAGGTGTACGTGGCGATCGAGCACCGGGGGCGGGGCATCGGCGAGATGCTCGTCAGGGAGGCGGTGAAGCTTTTCGAAGAACGCCGGGTCACCCTCGGTTACGTCTGGACCCGCCCCGACAACGCATCCGCGGTCAGGCTGTACAGCTCGGTCGGCTTCGAGCCGAACCGCCAGCTCGTGATGACCTGGTACCCGAGGGACGCCTCCAACCCGAGCTGAAATCCGTCCCTAAGATTGGGAGGTGTGGCCAGAGCTGCCGGCCCTCCGGCCCCACCTCATAGGGTGAGACCGATCGTGCTCGTCGCCGCGGGCCTCGTCGTGACCGTGCTGGTCGCCACCGGCGTGACGCTGGCCGTCCTCAAGCTCGAGTCGCGCACCAACACCCAGCAGGTGAACCTTCGCTCGGGCGTGACGATCTCCGAGGACTCGGCCATCGTCCAGGCCGCCGCCAGGGCGCGACCGGCGGTCGTGAGCGTGATCACCCAGCAGCCGCCAAGCCCGAGCCGAGGCTCGGGCTACCTGGCAACGTCCGACGGGTACATCGTGACCAACATCGCCGTGATCGCCGGCGCACGGGCGATGAAGGTCCTCGTGCCGGGCGACAGCCAGTCGCATGATGCCCGCCTTGTCGACTACGACTGCCAGACAGGCGTTGCGGTAATCAAGATCGACAAGGTGAACGGCCTCCCGACGCTGGCTTTTGCCGACCCCAACGCACTTGTGCAGGGGCAGGTGATCGTGGCTGTTGGTGGCCCGTTCGAAGGTAGCGCCGTGACGCCTGGCTACGTCAGCGCCATGCACCGCATCGCGTCGATCGCCAACCCATCTTCGGGCCAGAAGGCGGTTGAGCTGAGCGACACTATCCAGACCAACGTGGTGATCGGGGCCGGGACCGCCGGTGGACCGCTGCTCAATGTTGGTGGCCAGGTGGTCGGCATCGCCATGCAGTCCCAGGTGTCGACCGGGACGAACGGGTTTGGACTCAACGTCGCCGACGTCCAGGACGATGTCCAGCAGATCCTGCAAACAGGTCAGGTCGTGGTCTCGTCGCTTGGCGTGTCCGGCACCGATGTCAGCCCCGAGCTCTCGTTGTTGAGCGGCCTTCCGGTGGGCAGCCAGCTCGTCACCCTCGACCAGAGCGGACCGGCGGTTGCGGCAGGCCTGCAGCCCGGCGACGTGATCACACAGCTCGACGATGTCAAGCTCGACGCGGCGCATCCCTTGCGCCTCTTGCTCCGCTCGCGATTCCATCCGAACCAGCGCGTCACGGTGACCTACGCCCGAGCCGGCGCCTCGACGCAGACGCAGCTGACTCTGTCCGGGCAGCACCCGACCTGCTCGTGAAGAACGTGGCCATGGGAAGCATTCGCGAGAGGCTCGCGGATGCGCTGGCCGGCGCGGTACGAGCCATCGGCGTCGACAGCGAGCTGCCCGACCTCGAGCTCGGCCGAGCCAAGGCGACCGAGCGCGGAGAGTACGCCAGCTCGGCGGGAATGAAGCTGGCCAGGGTCCTCAAGCAGGCCCCGCAGCAGATCGCGAGCCGGCTCGCGGAAACGATCGTGGTCCCCGAGGGCGCCGCCACGGTTGAGGCCGTCGGGGGCTATATCAACTTCCGTTTGACCCCCCAGTGGCTGCAGCGATTGGTCACGCAGGTGATTGCGGCCGGCCCGAGCTACGGGTCCGACGATATCGGGCACGGCGAGCGGCTGCAGGTCGAGTTCGCGAGCATCAACCCCACCGGCCCAATGCACATCGGCCACGGCCGGGGCGCCATCCTCGGGGATTCGATCTGCCGGGTGCTTGAGTTCACGGGTCACGACGTCCAGCGTGAGTACTACGTCAACTCCGACAACACGCAGACGCGCCGCTTCGGCGCTTCGGTGTACGCGCGGCTGCATGGGAAGGAGCCGCCCGAGGGCGGCTACGTGGGCGACTACGTGACCGAGATCGCGGAGATGGCGCGCCATGACCTACCCGGCATCGAGCAGCTGCTCGAGGAGGAGGCTGAGCCCAAGCTGCGGATGTACGCGATGCAGAAGATCGTGGAGCAGATCAAGGCCACCGTCGCGCGGCTGAACATCCGCTACGACGAGTGGTTCTGGGAGAACATGGTCTGGGAGTCCGGCCTTGGCCAGCAGGCCCTCAATCGCCTGCGCGAAGCCGGCTACCTGAAGGAGAAGGACGGGGCGCTGTGGTTCGGTGACCCGGCTGATGTCGAGGAGGAGGACCGGGTCGTCATCCGCTCCAACGGCCAGCCGACGTACTTCGCCTCCGACCTCGGCTACCTGCTGAGCCGCTTCGAGGTGCGCGGCTTCAAACGAGTGATCGAAGTCTGGGCCTCTGACCACCACGGCTATGTGCCGCGTATGAAAGCGGCGGCGGCGGCGCTTGGGATCGACCCGGCGAAGCTCGTGATCATCCTTCACCAGATGGTCAACCTCAAGGAAGGCGCCGCGCGCAGCGCTCCAACAAAGATGTCCAAGCGCGCAGGGCGCTTCGTCATGCTGGATGAGCTGATCGACAGAGTCGGGTCAGACCCGGTCCGGTACTTCTACCTCCTGCGCTCACCCGACACGACGATCGAGTTCGACCTCGAGCTGGCGGTCACGCAGAGCAACGAGAACCCCGTCTACTACGCGCAGTACGCGCACGCTCGGCTCGCCAACGTCGAAGCCACGGCCGCCGAAAAGCATCCACGTCTGCCGGAGCAAGCTGACGTTTCACTGCTCGTCGAATCCTGGGAGCTGGACGTCGCCCGCCAGCTGGCTTTCTGGCCCGAGGTCGTCGAGGATGCTGTTCGCTTGCTCGAACCGCATCGCATCCCGTACTACGTGCAGGATCTCGCGACCGCGGTGCATCGCTTCTATCACGCGGGCAACGAGAAGGGCGAACATCGGGTGGTGGTCGACGACCCGAACCTGACCCGTGCTCGACTCGAGCTGTGCCGGGCGGCGCGTCACACTTTGAAGACCGCCCTCGACCTGATGGGTGTCAGCGCGCCCGACCGCATGTAGCCGCACACAGATAAAGGAGAGCAACAAACTTGGACGTCACCTGGCTCGGACACGGCTGCTTCAGGCTGCGGGGTCGCGGAGCGGCAGCCGTCACGGATCCCTACCCGCCCTCGATCGGCCTCAAGCTGCAGCGGCTCGATGCCAACCTCGTCACGGTCAGCCACGAGCACGAGAACCACAACTACACCCAGATCATGCGAGACGCGTACGAGATCCGCGGCCCGGGTGAGTACGAGGTCGCCGGCGTGAGCGTCATCGGAGTGCCCACCTACCACGACGCCGAGAAAGGAGCCAAGCACGGGCGCAACACGATCTACCTGATCGAGATCGATGACGTTCGGGTGTGCCACCTCGGCGCCCTGGGACACCCACTCGACGACTCCGAGGCGGAAGCGATCTCCTCCCCCGACATCCTGCTGGTGCCCGTAGGCGGGCGCACCACGATCAACGCCGCCCAGGCTGCGGGAGTGGTCCGGCAGCTTGAGCCGCGCTACGTCGTTCCAATGCACTACGCGATCCCGGGCTTGAGGCTGGAGCTCGACCCCCTGGACCGCTTCCTCAAGGAGATGTCGGTGGGGCCGTCAGAACCGCAGCCCAAGCTGTCGGTGCAGGCGTCCTCGGGCGAGTACGACACCAAAGTGGTCGTGCTCGAGCCAAAAATCGAGCCGAAGGTTTAACTGACCGCCCTAACCCGGTAACATCTCTAAAACCGCCCTGGAGGTCTGGATGTCGAAGTACGTTTTCGTGACCGGGGGTGTCGTCTCCTCGTTGGGAAAGGGCATCACAGCGGCGTCGATCGGGAACATCCTGAAGGCCCGCCACCTCAGCGTCTCCCTCCAGAAGCTCGACCCTTACCTCAACGTCGACCCCGGCACGATGAGCCCTTACCAGCACGGCGAGGTGTTCGTCACGGATGACGGCGCCGAGACCGATCTGGACCTCGGCCACTACGAGCGCTTCGTCGACGAGAACTTGACGGTCGCGTCAAACGTGACCACTGGCAAGATCTACCAGGAGGTCATCGCGCGCGAGAGGCGCGGCGACTACCTCGGCGCCACCGTACAGGTGATTCCCCACGTCACCAACGTGATCAAGGAGAAGATCCTCCGCGCCTCGCGAGATCCGCAGGTTGATGTCGTCGTAGTGGAGGTGGGGGGGACGGTAGGCGACATCGAGAGCCTTCCATTCCTCGAGGCAATCCGCCAGCTCAAGAACGACCTTGGTCGCCAGAACGTGTTTTACGTGCACTGCTCGCTGGTGCCCGTGGTGCACGGTCACGAGATGAAGACGAAACCCACGCAGCACTCGGTTCAGGCGTTGCGTGCGATCGGCATCCAGCCCGACGCCATCATCTGCCGATCCGAGATGCCGATCGACGCGGACCTCAAGGAGAAGATCGCGCTGTTCACCGATGTCCCGCGGGAAGCGGTCGTCTCGGTGCCCGACGTCGATTCGATCTACGAAGTTCCGCTGATGCTCGAGGCTGCCGGCCTCGGCAAGGTGATGGCCAAGCACTTCGAGCTCGACGAGGCTGCCCACAGCCCGGACCTAGGGCCGTGGACCCAGCTGGTCGACCGGATCAAGCATCCGAGGGCGACGGTTCCCATCGCGCTCGTTGGAAAGTACGTGTCCTTGCCGGACGCATACCTCAGCGTCATCGAGTCGCTGAAGCACGCAGGCATCCACCACAACCTGGCGATCGACATTCGCTGGGTCTCGTCCGAGAAGCTGGACGCCGGCGACCACTCGCCGCTGATGGGAGTGGCCGGCATCGTCGTGCCCGGCGGTTTCGGCTACCGGGGCATCGAAGGCAAGGTCCAGGCGTCGCGGTATGCGCGCCACAACCGCATTCCTTATCTGGGCCTGTGCCTGGGCATGCAGTGCGCGGTTATCGACTTCGCGCGCGAGGCGCTCGACGCGCCCGATGCCAACTCGACGGAGTTCGCCGCCTTCACGTCAACCCCCGTGATCGACCTCATGCCCGAGCAGAGAAATGTCGACCAGATGGGCGGATCGATGCGCCTGGGCCTCTATCCGTGCAAGCTGCTCCCGGGCTCGCTCGCGCACAAGGCCTACGGTGAGGAGGTTGTCTACGAGCGCCACCGG
>CATPBO010000041.1 GCA_955652835.1 Candidatus Dormiibacterota bacterium | reverse complement strand
AGTGACCAGCCGCTCATTGCCGATCAGCTTGCGAAGGGCGACACCTGCCTTCGTCATGGCGGCGGGATTGTGGCCGCCATCGAGGATGACCCGCGGCTCGGTGGCGATCACCTGAAGCCGTCCCGGCCAGTCCATGGACTGGAGCCCTTTGCGAACGTGCTCATCCGTGACCTCATTCAGCAAATGCGCGGCAGCGACCGCGATGGCGGCGTTGGCCGGTTGGTAGTCACCAACCATGGGCAGCAACAGGTCCGTGTGCTCGAAGCCCGGCCCGGTCACGGTCAGGACGTGGCCGTCCCACCCTCGCGATTGCGCCTCGACCTGAATGTCCCGACCAAGAAGCCACACTGGCGCGTGCGCCGCGCGCGCCTGCTCCTCGACGATTGCGAGTGCCGGACCCTCGCACCCGGTGACTACATGGTTGTGCGGCTTGATGATCGCCGCCTTTTCGTGAGCGATCTGCTCAATGGTGTCGCCGAGGTATTTCTGATGGTCAAGGTCGACGTTGGTGATCACCGCTACGCCGAGATCCAGCGCATTCGTGGCATCGAGTCTGCCCCCAAGCCCGACCTCGCAGACGAGGCGGTCGACCCTAGGAGCCAGAAAGGCGAGCGCCATGGCGGTCAACATTTCGAACTCGGTAGCCTGGCCCATCTCGGCGGCGATATCGTCGAGGGCCGGCAGCAGCGCCTCGAGAGTCTCGACGAACTCAGCCTCGGTGATCGGGCGCCCGTTGAGCTCGATCCGCTCCGTGTACGAGATCAGGTGCGGCTTGGGCATGAACCCGACCGTATGCCCCGCTGCATGAAGGATTGAAGCCATGCAGGCTCCGGTCGAACCTTTGCCGTTGGTGCCGGCAATCAGCGCACCCTTGAGTCCACGGTCCGGGGCGCCCATTCGATCGAGAATCGCACGAGTCCTCTCGGTCCCCAGCTTCATGCCGAAGCGACCCTGCTTCGAGATGTAGGCGAGCGCCTCCTCGTAGGTCACTAGAGGACGCTCAGCCGACGACTATGGCTTCAATCGCGGCGAAACCTGAATCGATGGAAATCTCGCGCGTCATGTATAAGCCGGCCTGAGCCAGAAGATCCCGATATTCGTTTGTAGTCCGCTCCTTACCGCCGAGCACGACCATCATTTGAAGGTCACCCATCACGGCCGCCAACGCGTCGTCCGCATTCTCGATCCGCTCAGGCAGCTTGCGTTCCAACAGGACAAGTCGCGCCTTGCCGGGCATCGCGCGCCGGCAATTTTTGAGAATGGCGAGCGCCCGCTCGTCGTCCCAGTCATGCACTATCCACTTGAGCAGGTAAAGGTCCGAGCCCGAGGGCACGGCCTCGAAAAAGCTCCCTTGTTGAAGCGTCACCCGCTCGGCGACACCGGCCGCCGCCAGCTTGTCGTTGGCGCCGGCCAGCCCTTGCGCAAGGTCGAAGAGGACGCCTCGTATCCCAGGGTTAGCCTCAAGGACGGCCATCAAGACGGCTCCGTTGCCCCCGCCGACGTCGACGACAGTTCGTACGCCCGTGAAGTCATAGGCTGCAGCGAAGGTCCGTGCCACGCGGGTCGAGCTTTCGACCATCGCGGCGTTGAAATGCGCCGCCATTTCAGAGTTCTCGCCAAGCCTTTCGAAGTGGCTCTTTCCATAAAGGTGCTCATAAGCGGGCTTTCCCGTGCTCAAGGAGTACATGAGGTCACCCCAGGCCTGGTAGCCCTCCTCGCTGAGCATGATCGTCAAGTTGCGCAGGCCAGGTTTATTCGACAGAAACTGGTCGGACAGCGGCGTCGAAGCAAATCGTCCGTCCGGCCTCTCGACAAGGACGCCCCATACCTCCAGACCTCGAAGCAGCCTGCGCAGCGAGGGCGCGTGAATGCCGGTTGATGTAGCAAGCTCGTCTGCAGTCTTGGGCCCATCGGCGACCAGATCGGGAAGCCGCAGCCTGCAAGCGGCCACCATCATCTGGAAGGCCCTGAATCCGTTCACCAGCCGCTGAGCCTCGATGGACGGCATCATGGGCGGCGGCGAACCTCGGCCTCGTACGTGTTCTTGATCAGCATCGCCCGAGTCATCGGACCCACGCCGCCAGGGTTCGGGGTCAGCCAGCCCGCAACCTCATCGACTCCGGGGCCGAGGTCACCTACCTGACGGCCATCGACCCAGTTGGTGCTGACGTCCACGACCGACGCGCCCGACTTGATCATCTCTTTGCTGATCAGGTTTGCCTTGCCCGCCGCCGCGACCAGGATGTCTGCGTCCCTTGTGTGGCTCGCCAGGTCCCTCGTCCGCGTGTGACAGACCGTCACCGTGGCGTTGCGCTTTAACAGGAGCAGTGCGGTGGGTTTGCCCACGAGGTTGCTTCTGCCGACCACGACAGCGTTGGCGCCTTCGATCTGGACGCCGGCGCGATCGAGCAGCTCGATGATGCCTGCCGGTGTGCAGGGCTCGACGCCTCCTGGCAATCCGAGCGCGACCAGGCCCGCGTTGATCGGATGGAAGCCGTCAACGTCCTTGACGGGATCCAGAGCCTGGACGACTCGGGCCATGTCTATCTGCCGGGGCGCTGGCTGTTGCACGAGGATCGCGCTGACGGTTTCGTCCGCGCTCAGGCGTCTGACCAGGCTCAACAGCTCTTCTGTCGTGGTCAGAGCGGGCAGGCGGTGGTCCTCCGAGTCGATACCGACCTGCTTCGCATTTTTCTGCTTCAGCTCCACATATTGCACTGAGGCCGGATCGTCCCCCACGAGCACGGTGGCGAGCTTCGGCCGCGTTTTGCCCACGGAGACCCGCGCCGCGACAGCTCGACGGATGTCGTCGAAGATCTGCCTGGCGACAGCTTTGCCATCGAGGACGCGCGCGGTCACAGGCTAATTGTCGCGGGTGGTTTTCGTGCGCGCCCTGAGGAGAACGCGCAGCCGAGGCCAAAAGAACCGGCGTCAACGGGCCTCAGCCGAGATCAAGCTCCTTGCGTGCAGCATCGGCGACCACACGCATGACTTCACGAAGGTCCTCGCCGGTCTCGCGCGAGATTTGCCGGCAGTCCTCGTACTCGGGTGCCACATCAACCGCTTTGCCACCGAGCTCCTTGACCTTTACTCGGGCATTGCCGAGATGGGTTCGGACTTCGATGATCCTTCGCTGAGCCGTCACCCGCTGCGCGGTCGTCACGCGCACGCCCAGCGTGGTGGAGTGCCGAAGAAGATGCTCAGCCAGCCGCGCTGCGAGCTCCGGTGGCGACATGACCGCCAGGAGATGCCCGGCGCGGCCCTTTTTCATCATCGCCGGAGTCACGCTGACGTCGAGTGCTCCGGCATCCATAAGGTCCTCGCACAACGCCGCAATGAGGTTTGGCGCCATGTCGTCGAGATTGGCTTCGACGACTGTGACGCCTGTTTTGGTCTCGACCGTGTCGCCGATCCAGACCGCAAGCGCGTTCCCAGGAGACTCGCGTGTTCCGATTCCGTATCCGATGGAGCGCAGAGAGATCGCGGGACGTTCGAATTTCGCGCTGACGGCCAGGATGGCCGCGCCCGTCGGAGTCACGAGCTCGCTGCCGACGTCACTCGCCTCGAAGACCGCGCCGGTACCCTCGAGGACGCGAACGCTGGCGGGTGCAGGGAGTGGCATGTCCCCTTTTCGACCCCGTGGCCCCGGCAGTGCTGACGAGTACACCTGTTGGACGTCCAGACCATGGAGGAGCCAGAAGGCGCCCATCAAGTCGACGAGGGTGTCGGCGCCACCGAGCTCGTGCAGGTGGAGCTGGTCCTCGGGCAATTCATGAAGGCGCGATTCGGCCTGTGCAAGTCGATTGACGGCATCGAGGACGGGTGCCTTGACTCGATCAGGCGCCTCCGCCTCTTCGATGACAGCACGTAGGGCGGGAACGGTTCGCTCGACCCGATCGATTGCCTCGACGATGACCCGGGTGCCGCCGACGTGCCCGCGCGTCTCGTGACGCACGTCAATCCTGACCTCGTCTCCGAGCCTGAGCGCTTCGACGGCGGCATCAAGGAGAGCTCGGTCGGCGCCAGAGTCGATCAGAGCGCCGAGGGTCATGTCGCCGGAGATACCTGCGAAGCAATCAAAGTAGGCGATGGTCATGCGCGCGTCCTATTAATGCGAACGGCGGCGGCATCGATGGGCTGCATGCTTTCAGGCCGCTTGGCGATTCGCACGGAAACCCCGCCGACTCTCGGGAGCTTCAGCACGCCGTCGGCAATGCGGCCAGCCAACGTCTCGATGAGCTTCTGGGATTCGCCTTCGATGACCTCTTTGGCGATCGCGCGAACCTTCCTGTAATCGACCGTGTCTTCGATCCGGTCGCTGCTCCCAGGCTCGCTGAGATCGCAGTCCACCTCGATGTCCACCTTGAACTCCTGAGGTACCTCGCGCTCCGCGGGCCGAACGCCATGCCGCCCCTGGAAGGACATGCCCTCGAGAAGGATGCGATCCATCTCTTAATTGTGGGCTGAACACGCCTCCGAAGCCGGCGCTGGCAAGGCAATAAACTGGCGCGGTGATCAACACGAGACTCGAGGTCAGGCCGGCGACCTCGAACGACCTCGCGGCCGTGAACGACGCCTACAACCAGTACGTCGCAGAGACTCATTACACCTTCGACATCGACGCAATGACCATGGACGCTCGGCGGGAGTGGTTCACGCATTACGGCACGACCGGCCGTTACCGGCTTCTGGTCGCGGTTTCAGACAGTCGCGTGATCGGCTACGCGTGCAGTAGCCAGTTCCGGCCGAAACCCGCATACCAGACGTCGGTTGAGACCAGCATCTATCTCACGCCCGAGTCTGTAGGCCGCGGCGCCGGCTCGCGGCTTTATACAGAACTTTTCAAGACTCTCGAAGGCGAGGACGT
>CATPBO010000040.1 GCA_955652835.1 Candidatus Dormiibacterota bacterium | reverse complement strand
GCGCCGCTCCCGATGGGGTGGCGTCGACGGTGCTCGACCTGACCGGCCCGGAGCCGCACGTGCTGCGCGAGGGGGCGATCACGGCGCCCGAGCTGCTTGGACCCCCGCCCCTGCGCTCGGGATAGCATTCGGGGGTGAGCTCGCCCATCACCACGATGACCTTTCGGGCCCTGGATCGAGAGGATCCAGCGGTCGCCGACCTCATCCGCAAGGAGTTCAAGCGCCAATCCGAGACGCTCGAGCTGATCGCCTCGGAAAATCTCACGAGCCCCGCCATCCTCGAGGCGCTGGGCACGCTCTTGACCAACAAGTACGCCGAGGGTTATCCCGGACGGCGGTACTACGGTGGCACCGGCGAGGTGATCGACAAGATCGAGACGCTCGCGATCGAGCGCGCCAAGGAGCTCTTTGGAGCCGAGTACGTCAATGTGCAGCCGCACGCCGGCTCGCAGGCCAACGCCGCCGTGTACATGGCGGTGTGCCAGCCCGGCGATCGGGTGATGGGCATGGACCTTTCAGCAGGCGGCCATCTGACGCACGGAAGCCCTGCGAACTTCAGCGGCAAGCTCTACGAGATCCACTCGTACGGTGTGGACCGCGAGACCGAGCGGATCGATTACGACGCGATGGAGAAGCTCGCCGAGCAGGTGCGTCCGAAGATGATCCTGGGCGGCTTCTCGGCGTACTCGCGGATCGTCGACTGGGCGCGCATGCGCCAGATCGCCGATTCGGTCGGCGCGACGTTCTTCGTCGACATGGCTCACGTCGCGGGACTGGTGGCGGGCGGCCAGTATCCGTCGCCAATACCGCACGCGGCCATCACCACCACCACGACGCAGAAGACGCTTCGCGGAGCGTGGGGCGCCATCATCCTGTGCCGCAACGAGTACCAGAAAGCGATCGATTCCGCCGTCTTCCCTGGCATACAAGGCGGGCCGCTCATGCATGCGATCGCGGCCAAAGCGGTGTGCTTCGGAGAGGCGCTCAAGCCTGAGTTCAAGGTCTACGCCAAGCAGGTTGTCGTCAACGCCAAGGCCATGGCGAACCGCCTGATGGAGCGCGGTCTGCGGCTGGTGAGCGGCGGGACCGACAACCACCTGATGCTCATCGACCTACGGGCACACAAGCGGACGGGCAAGCAGGTTCAGGACGTGGCGGACACCGTCGGCATCACGCTCAACCGCAACTCGATCCCCTACGACGAAGCCTCCAAGTTCAACCCAAGCGGGGTGCGGGTCGGCACGCCACTGGTCACGACCCGCGGCATGCTTGAGCCTGAGATGGTGGTGATCGCCGACTGCATCGCCGACCTCGTCGAGCGCATCGACGACCGCGCGACCCTGGATTCGGTTCACGAACGTGCACTTGAGCTCTGCCGGAAGTTCCCCATCCCTTATTCGTTTGACTGACTTCTTCGGCGACGGCGCCCTCGTCAACCTTCGCGATCACCTGCTGCCGGGCTTGTGGCCGCTGCTGCTCGGGTTCGCCGTCTGCGCGCTGGCCGTCCCGCTGATGATTCGCCTCTCTCACCGCGTCGGCGTGATCGCGATGCCCAGCGAACGCCACGCTCACGCAAAGCCGACGCCGGCCCTGGGCGGGCTCGCGATGTTCGTGGGCTTTGCCGCGGCGGTGTTGATCCTCGTCCCGATCAACCTGACTGTCATCGGCTTGATCGTGGCTACCGGCCTGGCCACGCTTCTGCTCATCGTCGACGACCGTTCGCCCGTCCGCCCCCTCGTCAAGCTCGCGATGCAGGTGGCGGTCGCGGTCGTCGCCGTGGTCATCTTCGGCGATCTGCTGAAGGACGATCACTTCGTGATCAGCTTCTTCCGTCTGCCGGGGGGGCAGCTAGTTCATCTAGGGCTGCTCGCCACTCCCGTCAGCATCTTCTGGCTGCTCGGCATGCAGAACACAGTCAACTTCCTGGATGGAGCCGACGGGCTTGCCGCCGGTGTCGTCTTCATCGTCGCGGCGACTCTGATGCTGGCTGCGGCCGGCCTCGGGCAGATCGATGTGGTGCAGCTTGGCGGCGCGCTGGCCGGCACGTGCGCGGGTTTCCTGATCTTCAACTGGCATCCGGCCAAAATCTTCATGGGCGACTCCGGCGCGCACTTCCTGGGTACCGCCATCGGAGTCATCTCGATCCTGGGCGTGGCCAAAGTGGCCGTCGCATTCGCGCTCGCGGTTCCGGTGATCGCCCTGGCCGTCCCGATCGCCGACACCGCGTGGGCGATCCTCCGGCGGCGCAGGCAAAAGGCGTCGGTCGCCAGCGCCGACCTGCTTCACCTTCACCACCGTCTGCAGGCGTTCGGCCTGGACCAGCGCCAGACTTGCTTTGTCTTCTACACGGCGAGCGCCTTGCTGGGGGCGTTGGGGCTGACCCTTTTCGGCCACGGCCGCATCCTCGCGGTGGTGCTGGCGGCGTGCGCGGTGCTCACTTCGACCGTCGCCGCCGACCTGCTGATGCACGCGGGCTGGCGGATCCCGGCGCCGTTCATGCGCCGCCTCCTTGGCCAACCGAGTTCCCGATAGAATTCGAAGGGGCATGGCGCCCACTCCGAGTGCAGGCCCCACGGGGGCAGACATGGCCGGAATCGGGATCTACCTGGCGGCTGCAGTCCTGCTACCACTTCTAGGGGGCGTCGCACTCGACAAGGTGCTCAACACGGCGCCCGTCTTCGTAATCGTTGGACTGTTCGTGGGCCTCGCGGCCGGCGCGGTTGGCATCTGGTTGAAGGTGAGGGAGCTCTCGAGATGAGGTCCGGCGGTGTGCTCAAGTTGACGACGATGGCCTGCGCTGCCCTGGCTGCCGCAATCGCGGTGGGCGCCGCGCTGACCGGTCACCTGTCGCTGGGCCTGGGAGTAAGTGCAGGTCTGCTGCTGGGCTCGCTTAATGGCTATGTCCTCCAGGCCTTGCTCGGTCGCGGCGCCCCGATGGTCGCCGGCAGCCTGGCTCGCCTCGTGATGTTCAGCCTGCTGGCAATCGGGGCGGCGCTGCTGCTTGGGACGGCGGCCTGGACGGTGCCCTTGGGCATCGGCCTGGCTCAGCTGGTCATGGTCGCGGCGGGCGTTCGCCAGGGCCTCCGCGCGTGATTCATGCTGATGCCGCGGTAGGCACCCACCCCACCATTGACATGGGGTGCGGACCCTTATGCGTTTTCAACTATGACAGCGTGATCTCGAGCGCAATTGCTCTCATCGCAACACTGGCGGTCGCTTTCTGGATTCGCTCCAAGCTCAGAGAGGGCGAGCCGAGCAAGGTGCAGGCAGTGTTCGAGTGGGGCTACGACCAGCTGCGATCGCTCATCAGGACTAATGTCTCCGACGACGCGCTGTTCATCATCCCGCTGGCGATGACGCTTTTCCTTTATATCCTCATTGCGAACTGGATCGAGATCTTTCCACTCGCCCTCTTTCCCGTCCTCCATGGAGCCAACGCTGACCTGAACCAGACGCTGGCCATGGGGCTGATCGTCTTCTTCGTCGTGCAGTGGTACAGCATTCGAGTGCTCGGGGTGGGTGGTTTCCTGCGGCGTTTCACGAAACCTTTCGAGCTGCCCTTGCCGGCTCGCATCGTATTCATCCCGTTGAACCTTCTCGAAGAGCTGGTCAAGCCGGTCACGCTGTCCCTAAGACTCTTTGGCAACATCTTCGCCGGCGCGGTGATGATCGGTCTCATCGCGACCTTCGGTACCCTGCAGCTTCCGGTCGTAGGGAGCCTGCCGGCGACTCTGCTCGGATCATTGCTTCTCGCCGTTTGGAAAGCGTTCGACGTCATTTTTATCGGTTTCATCCAGGCGTTCATCTTCATGCTGCTGACGGTCATCTATTTCGGCGCGGCCCGCGAGGGACTCGAGCACGAACATCATTAGGAGGAACACATGACAGATCACGGAATCGTTCTCGCCGGCGCCCTCATTGCATTCGGCCTCGCCATCGGATTGGGCGCGATCGGCGCCGCCTTTGGTGACGGCCTCGCCGGCAACGCCTTCATCAGCGGGGTCGCGCGTCAGCCTGAGGCACAGGGACGGATGATCCCCTGGCTCTTCACAATCGTCGGACTCGTCGAGGCGATGTACTTCATCAACCTTGCCTTCGGCTTCGTGTTCCTCTCGAACGTCCCCGCCAAGTAGCGAGGTAGATAACGATGTTCCTGGCCGGCGTCGCGGGCGTAATCGAGATCAATGGGACGGTGATCGTCGAGCTGATCACCTTCCTGATCATGTTGGCCATCCTCGCCCGCTACGTGTATCCCGAGATCGTCAAGCTCGCGGAGGCCCGGCAGGGGGCGATCGCCGAGCAGCTTAAGGAGGCGGAGCAGGCGCGCACCGAAGCTGAGAAGCGGCTGAAAGAGGCCGAAGAGAAGCTGAACGATGCGCGCAAGACGGCGCAGAGTGTGATCGAAGCCGCGACCAAGTCAGGTGAGCAGCTGCGCCAGGAGCTCAGGCAGAAGGCTGAAGACGAAGCCAAGCGGATTGCCGAGTCGGCTCGTAAGGAGATCGAGGCAGAGCGTGATCGGGCAATCCAATCGGTGCGGAATCAAGTGGCAGATATGGTGGTGCTCGCGACAGAAAAGGTCATTGGCGAGTCGCTCGACGATACCCGGCATCGGCGGCTCATCGAAAGGGCAGTCGAGGAGGTTGCGAGTGGCGACGGCAGCCGCTAGGCGATACGGCAAAGCCGTCTTCGACCTGGCCGAAGAGGAAGGTCAGGTCGCGGAGTGGGGCCGTCGTCTTGCGACGGTGCGCGAGCTGCTGTCGGATCCAGAGGTCGCGGCCGTCCTCACCAACCCGACCATCCCGACGGAGCAGCGGATGGCACTCGTTGCAGAGGCTCCGCGCGTTTTCGACGACGAGGCGACGAACCTGGCGCGGCTGCTCATCGAGTCCAACCGCGTGCGCGAGGTGGGCGCGATCGAGGAAGAGTTCCAGCGGCTCGCCGACGAGGCCGCCGGGCGCGTACGCGCCACTGTCACGACGGCGGTCGAGCTCACGCCAACGGACCGCGATCGTGTCGTCGAAGAGTTGTCGAAACGTCTCGGCAAGGAGATCAGCCTTCAAGTCGTGGTCGACAAGAGCATCCTCGGCGGATTGAAGCTCCAGTACGGCGACCGGCTGGTCGACGCCAGTGTCGCCACCCGATTGCAGCAATTGCGCCGCCGCCTTGCGGCCTCATAGGAGTTAGCCAAGAGTGGGAATCAGCACCAAAGAGATTTCAGAAGTCATCCGAGAGCGGCTCAAGAATTTTGATGCAAGCCTCGTCTCGACCGACGTCGGGCGCATCGTCGCGACCAGTGACGGAATCGCGCAGATCTACGGCCTGCAGAACGCGATGGCCGGCGAGCTCCTCGAGTTCCCTCACGAGACATACGGCCTGGCGTTGAACCTCGAAGAGGACCAGGTGCGCGCCGTCATCCTCGGCGACTACGGGCACCTCCATGAGGGCGACGAGGTGCGAACTACCGGCCGCCTGCTGGAGGTCCCCGTCGGAGAGGCATTGATCGGCCGCGTGGTGAATCCCCTTGGCCAGCCACTCGATGGAAAGGGCCCGGTCAAGACAAGCAAGACACTTCCGATCGAGAAGATCGCCCCAGGCGTGATCACCCGCAAGCGTGTGGACAGCCCGGTGCAGACTGGCATCAAGGCCATCGACGCGATGATCCCGATCGGCCGCGGCCAGCGCGAGCTGATCATCGGTGACCGCTTCACCGGGAAGACGACGGTTCTACTCGACACGATCATCAACCAGAAGGGCAAAGACCTCATCTGCGTTTACGTTGCGATCGGTCAGAACGCCGCATCCATCGCCCGCGCGACAGCGACCCTCGAGGAAAACGGCGCGATGGACTACACGATCATCGTCGCGGCGACCGCCTCCGACGCCGCTTCCCTCAACTTCATCGCGCCCTACGCGGGCTGCGCGATGGGCGAGTACTTCATGGAGCAGGGCAAAGAGGTTCTCTGCTGCTATGACGATTTGACGAAGCAGGCGTGGGCATACCGAGAGCTCTCGCTGAACCTTCGACGACCGCCAGGCCGTGAGGCCTACCCGGGTGACGTCTTCTACCTTCACTCGCGGCTGCTGGAGCGGGCGGCAAAGTTGAACGAAGCTAACGGCGGAGGCTCACTGACCGCGCTGCCCGTGATCGAGACGCAGGCCAACGACGTGTCGGCCTTCATCCCGACAAACGTCATCTCGATCACCGACGGGCAGATCTATCTACAGGCGGACCTGTTCAACGCAGGACAGCGCCCGGCCCTGAACGTCGGCATCAGCGTGTCGCGCGTCGGCGGCGACGCGCAGACGAAGGCGATGCGGCAGGTCGCGGGCCAGCTGCGCCTCGACCTCGCGCAGTATCGCGAGCTGGCTGCCTTTGCGCAGTTCGCGTCAGATCTCGACACGCAGACGCGAAACCAGCTCGAGCGCGGCGCGCGCCTGACCGAGCTGCTCAAGCAGGACAAGTACCAGCCTGTGGCTCTGGCCGAGCAGGTTGCTGTGCTGTACGCCGGCACGCAAGGGTTCATCGACAAGGTCCCCGTGGCACGGGTTCGCGAGTGGGAGGCAGGCTTCGTCCGGTTCCTGAAGAGCGAGCAGGCCGACCTGCTGTCCGAGATCGAGAAGAAGAAAGCGCTGGACGACCCGCTGTTCGAGCGCCTGAAGGCCGCCATCGCAACTTTCAACAAGCAGTTCGGCGTTGAGGTCGACAAGGCGAAAGAGCCAACCAAGCCGGCCGAGAAACCGGCACCGAAAGCCCAGGCGCCCTCGGCCGGCGCTGAACCGAAAGCGCAAGTGGTGACCAAGACAGAAGCACCTGAGCCGACCAAGGCAGAAGCTGCTGCGGCGCCGGCGAAAGCCGAGACAGCAGAAGAGCGCCCGTCTCAGCTCAACCAGATCCGGGCGGCGATAGCCGACACGCCCGCCAAGCCGGCGCCCGCGGCTGGGCCAGACGAGGCGGAGCCGAAACCAACGCCAAAGCCCAGAAAACCAAAGGCGAACTAAGTGCCGGCATTCAGAGACATCGTCCGGCGCATCGACTCGATCAAGAGCACGCAGAAGATCACCAAGGCGATGCAGGTCGTCGCGGCGACACGGCTGCGCCGAGCGCAGGCTGCGGTGCAGGCGACGCGCCCTTACGCCGATAAGATGGTCGAGGTGCTGCAGACGGTCAGCGAGCGCGCGACCGAGTACAAGCACCCGTTTCTGGTCCGCCGTGAGGGCAAGCGCGCCGTGATGATCCTCATCACGACGGACAAGGGTCTGGCCGGCGCGGTAAACGTCAACAACATTCGCGCCGCTACGCGCTACATGAACGAGCACCACACCGAAGGCCAGCGCTACGTCACGATCGGACGCAAGGGTCGCGATTTCCTGCTCCGCTACCGGCGCGAGGTGATCGCCGACGTGAGCGGAGTATCCGACCGGCCGACCGTTGTGGAGGTCCTGCCGGCGATCACGGTCGCCCTGGAGGAGTACACGCAGGGCAGGACGGACGCGGTGCTGCTGTGCTACGCGAAGTGGATCTCGACCATGAAGCAGGAGCCAACGATCCGAGTGCTGATCCCGGCGGAGATTCCCCAACGTGAAGGGGGCAGCACCGGGCCCAGAGCCGACTACATCTACGAGCCTGACCCGGAGTCGGTACTCGACGGTCTGCTGCCCCGTTACGTGGAGACGCAGGTCTTCCAGGCTGTGCTGGAGAACAAGGCGAGCGAGTACTCGGCCAAGATGATCGCGATGCAGAACGCAACCAATGCCGCCGGCGACCTGATCGATGCGCTGACGCTTTACGCGAACAAGGTCCGCCAGGCCGGCATCACCACCGAGCTGATGGAGATCGTTAGCGGCGCCGAAGCCATGCGGGCGTCGAGCTGAAGGGAGGCAACCAGATGGCGAAAACCAAACAAGCACCGAAGGCCGACAAGAAAACAAAAGACGGACACGTCAGCCAAGTGATCGGCGCCGTCGTCGACGTCCAGTTTCCGGCCGGCCAGCAGCCGGAGCTGTTCGAAGCGCTGGAGGTTACAACGCAAGACGGCAGGGTCGTGGTGCTCGAGGTCGAGGGCGCGATCGGCGACAACGTGGTGCGCACCATTGCAATGGACGCAACCGACGGCTTTCGCCGTGGTGACCCGGCCAAGGCGACCGGCGGACCGATCTCCGTTCCCGTTGGCGTGGAGACGCTGGGGCGCATGTTCAACGTGATCGGCTCCCCGATCGACGACGAGCCTGCGCCGGAAGGCGTAACGCGATGGCCCATCCACCGGGCGGCGCCGCCGGTATCCGAGCAGCAGGCAAAGGTGGAGATCCTCGAGACCGGGATCAAGGTCATCGACCTGATCTGCACGTTCGCCAAGGGCTCGAAGATCGGACTCTTCGGTGGCGCAGGCACGGGCAAGACCGTGATCGTGCAGGAGCTGATTCGCAACATCGCCTATCAGCACAAGGGCCGCTCTGTGTTCGCGGGCGTAGGCGAGCGAACGCGCGAAGGCAACGACATGTATCACGAGATGCAGGACGCCGGTGTGCTGCCTCAGACTGCGTTGGTGTTCGGTCAGATGAACGAGCCGCCGGGCGCGCGCGCTCGGGTAGGCCTGACCGGGCTGACCATGGCGGAGTACTTCCGCGACGCAGAGGGCGCCGACACGCTGCTGTTCATTGACAACATCTTTCGCTACCTGCTTGCCGGTTCAGAGGTTTCGGCGTTGCTCGGGCGCATGCCCTCGGCCGTCGGCTACCAGCCCACGCTTGCGACCGAGATGGGCGAGCTCCAGGAGCGCATCACGTCAACGAGCAAGGGCTCCATTACGTCGGTCCAGGCTGTGTACGTGCCGGCCGACGACTACACGGATCCGGCCATCCAGACGGTGTTCGCCCACCTCGGAGCGACAGTCCGACTCGAGCGTTCGTTGGTCGAGATCGGCATCTATCCCGCGATCGATCCACTTGGCTCCTCAAGCCGCTTCGTCGAACCGTCGGTCGTCGGGCAGGAGCACTACGACGCAGCGCAGGGTGTGAAGAAGACGATGCAGCGCTACAAAGACCTGCAGGACATCATCGCCATCCTCGGCATGGAAGAGCTGTCGGAGGACGACAGGCAGGCTGTTTCCCGCGCGAGGAAGATCCAGCGCTTCCTGTCCCAGCCCTTCAACGTCGCCCAGCGGTTCACCGGACGAGAGGGCAAGTCGGTGCCGATCCGAGAGACGGTGCGCGGCTTCACTGAGATCCTCGAAGGCAAGCACGACGACCTGCCGGAGCAGGCTTTCTACATGGTCGGCACGATCGACGAGGCTCGCGCGCAAGGCGAAGAGATGAAGAAGCGATCTGAGTCCTGAATGAAGTACGAGCTGCGGGTGGTGAGCGTCGAGCGAAGCCTCTTCGAGGGCGAGGTCGAGTTCATCATCGCGAACGGCGCCGACGGAGAGCTCGGCGTCCTGGCCCGGCACGCACCGTTGATGACGGTGCTCAAACCCGGGCCGCTGAGAATTCAGGAAACATTCGGAGGACCCGAGCAGGTCCTCTTTGTCGGGGGAGGATTTCTCGAGGTGCTCCCGGAGCGCGTTACGGTGCTGGCGGACGTCGCCGAGCACGCCGACGAGATCTCAGTCGAGCGGGCCGAGGAGGCGCGGCGCCGCGCCCAGGAGAAGTTGGCCGGAACGCTCACGACCGCCGAGGAGAGCGAATTCCAACAAGCGCTGGCGGTGGCGGAAGCGCGCCTGCGCCTGGCGCGCATGCGCCGCGCCTAACAACCAGGCAATGTCGAGCCAGCAGCAGCACGCGCTGCGGATCACGGGTGGAGCTCAGCTGGCGGGCAGCATCTGCATCAGCGGTTCGAAGAACGCCGCCTTGCCCGAGATGGCCGCGGCCCTCTTGACCAAAGAGACGATCACGCTGAACAACGTCCCCAGGGTCACCGACACCGCGGCCCTGGGCGAGATCCTGGCCCGCCTCGGCGGCACGAGCGAGGGCGAAGGCACCGTGATCCTCAACATGGCAGCCGCGGAGGCAACCGAAGTGACAGCCGAGCTTGGCCGGCGCATGCGAGCGACGATCTTGCTGCTCGGCGCCCTGCTCGGGCGGTTGGGACGCGCGCAGCTCCCGCGGCCCGGTGGCGACGACATCGGTGCGCGCCGGGTCGAGCAGCACCTTCGGGGCCTGCGCCAAATGGGGGCGCACGTCACCGAGACCGAAACCGAGATCATCGCCGAGGCCGATCGGCTGCGGGGTGCGCGGAT
>CATPBO010000039.1 GCA_955652835.1 Candidatus Dormiibacterota bacterium | reverse complement strand
CTGCTTGCGGCAACCGACCCTGACCTCATCCGGCTGCCGGTCTATTGGGAGTCTGTCGCGCCGGCGCCGAACGCGCTTGACTTCTCGTCTGTCGATGACCTCCTCGCGGCCGTCGAAGACCACAACCGGTTGGCGATCCGTCCCACGCGTGTCGTGCTCACCATCGGCGCCCGCAACATCCTCTATCCGGAGCTGCATGCGCCCGGTTGGGCCGGTCCGCGTCAGCAGCCTTATTTGGACGATGTGCAATCGGGGTCCGCGTATCGGGCGTATTTCGACGGCAGCATCACGCGCTATCGATCATCTCCTCTGCTGTACGCATGGCAGGTCGAGAACGAGCCCTTCGATTACGTCGTCAACGAGCTGACGGGCGCGGACCAGATCACGGCCGCGCAGCTGTCATGGGAGACCGCCCAGGTGCACGAGCTGGACCCCGACCACGAGGTGGTGACGACCACGTTCGATGGCTGGAACGTGGGGGTGGACATACTTCAGCTCAGTGCGCCGCTGGTGCTCGCCGGGCTCGGCGGTCATCCCAGCGGCCACCCGCAGCAAACATTGGCGGCCGGCGACGCCCTCGGCCTGGACCTTTACGTGGATGGCCCATCCAGGCCGCTGCGGTTCACGAGCGTCAACCTTCGCACCACGTGGAAGCAACAGGCGTTGGATTTCTGGGCCGGGCAGGCCCGTACCCAGGGCAAGGACCTCTGGCTGACGGAGATGCAGGCGCAGCCCTGGGACAGCAGGTCAGGCTTCACGCCCGCGGACCTTGTTGCCTGCGCGGTCGACTACCGCCAGGAGCCACTGAAAGTCGTCCTGTTATGGGGCGTCGATACCTGGCTGCTGGACCCTGCCTGGATGGCGGCCGCGACTCAAGCCATGGCAATCTTGCGCACGTAGCGCGCGCGTCTTCTTATGTATGCAGAGATTCCCAGCGAGCTTCACATTCGCGAACAAAGGAAATCAGCTGCTCTAACTGGCTGTGGAGCGACCGGCTCTTGAGCGCGTGGTCCAGCTCTTGTAGCGCTGTCCGGGTGCGGGCGAGCTGCAGCTCCGCCATTTTGATCGCGTACAACTTGCAGTTGGTGCTCATTGTCCTTCTCCAGGTGGTTCATTTGTCCGCGCGCAAGCGGCACTTATCAACCTAGAAGGCGCTTCCTTCGCCGATAAGGGGAGAACTACCTGAAGCTGTCGACGGCGGGTACCTGTTTTAGAGGATCGGCAGTGGAGTCAGTACCGGTTGGTTACGCGCCCGATGAAGCCACGACCGCGGCCGTAGCTCCGGCTTGCGCGGACGCGTCGCGGGCGAAGAGGATCAGCAGATACCAGCCGAGCACGACCAGCAGCGCCAGGTCAGGCGACTCGGCGGCGCTCGGGTCGATTTCGACCTGCCCCTCCGTCTTCAGCAATCCCTGACGGCTTTTGAAGCGAACCAGGGGTGTGTCCTTTGTCTCCGCCCACACCCACTCCGAACGCCAGAAGTTGGCGGCGCCGAAGTGGAGGGTTCGGCCCTGCGGAAACTCGAGCGTGCCGCCACCGGTCCAGCCGGGATTGAACAGCGCCATGTTGTCGTTCGAGCCCGGCACGCGGAGAGTGATGCGCGGATGCCAGAAGCCTTCGCGCTTGAAGGTCCATGTTTGCTCGGACGTTTCGCCGGTGGCCAGCGACGATCGCTCCCAGCGCAGTGTGGCGACGACCTCATCGCCCGCCCGCAGCTCGAAGTTCTGCTTCATCCGTGCGGGCTGAACCCACACCAGCTCCTGGCCGGCGACCTCGCGGATCGTTTGCATATACCTAGTCTGGCACCACCCGGCCACGGGCACGACCCCGTGGATCCGCGTTCCGTGGCCCCCGCCCGATTCCACTCGCATCGTGCCGCCGACCGGTCTGCAGAGCTTCCAGGCAGCAGAAGTACACTGCCGCCGTGGATGCGCCAGTGGAGTGGGAGGAGGCGCACCGGCCGCTGATCGGGCGCCTGGCCGGCGTCCTTTTGCTGATCGGGCTGGCGGCCACCTTTGTCGACCCGGCCAACACCAGCTCCAAGGTCTTCACCAACCTCTCGACACAGCAGATCGTTGATTGGGCGGCTCACAACGCAACCGGCATTTCGGTCACCGGGCTCGTGGAGGGCCTGCAGAACAGTCTGGTTGGGGTCGCTGTGGTGACTCTGACCTGGCTAATTCGCGGTCGCGGAGTCCTCGTCGCGGTGGCGTATGTGTCCATCGCCGCGTTCATGGCGATCGGTTGGGTCAAAGCCGGGGTTGTCTGGGCGCTCGCCGACACGGCCGTGCAAGGAGGAAGCGATGCAGGTGCGGTCGCACTCTTCAGGCTGGTTCATGCGATGACGTTCACGGATGGTTTCAGCTTCGCGATCGCCGTCAGCTGCGTCTCGGCCTTGATGTTGCTCACCCGGCTTTTTCCAGCGCCGATCGCATGGCTCGGCTTCGCGACCGCACTGGTGCATTTCTTGAGCCTTCCCACACAGCTGTTGCTCACCGGTTCGGCCGGGGGGATCACGGGACCCATCACCGTCGTTTTCGCGCTGGCGTGGCTCCTGGCCACTGCACTCACGCTCCTGATCAAGCCGGTCTGGGAGCCCAGGCTGAAGCTGGCGGCCGCTTCAGTCGACCGCTGAAGCTGCTGCGCTCACCGGTGAAGAAAGGCCAAGAGGTGCGGCCAGATCATGACGGCGACCACGATCGCGGCGCCGATCTCGGTGACCGCTGTGGCCCCGGCAGAAACGTCCTTGATCTTTCCGATCTTCGGATCCTGCAGAGGCTCCACGTAGTCGCACAGCATCTCGATCGCGGTGTTGAGCGTCTCTACGGCCAACAGTAGTGCTCCCAACAGCACGAGCAGGGCAATCTCGACACTCGTGAATCGCAGCAGGACCCCGACCGCGGCGAGGCCAATCACGACCACGATACCGAGGCGAAGGGAGGGGGTGCGAGGCGCGACCCACATCAGCCCCGAGAAGGCGTGATAAGCACTCGACAGAACATTCCACGACCCGGAGCCGTGAGGTTTCCCGGTGCGCTTGGAGCCTGCACCGCCCATCGCCGTGATCCTAAGGGAGCGGGCCTGAGCCCTGGCTAGTCCAGCGAAGTCAAATCGCTTCTTCTGTCTCGTCCCAACCGGGTTGGGCCAGGTCGGCGGCGAGCGCCCCCTGGCTCGCCGCGGCAGAAGCGATCTCCACGGCCGTGTCCGCTATCGACCGACTCCCCTCAGCGATGTGCTCGATCGAGCTGACGACCTGGTCGGTCGAGCTGCGCTGCTGCTGGGTGGCCAGCTGGACCTGGGTGCTTCCCTCAGCCATGACCTGCATCATCGCCAGCCCACGCTCCATCTGCTTCACGCCTTTCTCCAACGCCATGATGGTTTCACTGCTCTGTGCCTGAGCGCCGCCGACGAGCTTCGCAATCTGGGCGGCACTGGCCTTGCTGCGGTCGGCCAGGCGGCGGACCTCATCGGCAACGACAGCGAAACCGCGGCCGGCATCGCCCGCACGAGCAGCCTCGATGGCGGCGTTGAGGGCGAGTAGATTCGTCTGGTCGGCTATGTCATTGATTGAGGCGAGAATCCCCTCAATCTCATTTACCCGCGCGGCCAGAGCCATGGTGCGGTCACCCGATGCCCGAAGCTCGGTCTGCGCCAGCTCGAGGTTGGAGCGAACTTCACTTGCCTGGACCGCCACTCGGTCGGTTGCGTCGGCGATCGATGTGGTCGTGCGAGCAAGCGCTTCCATGTTGGCCGAGGTCAGAGTGGCGGCGGTGGTCTGCTCGAGGGTCGCGGATGCGAGCTGCTTGGCCGCCACCGAGAGCTTGGCCGCCGAATCCGTTACCTCTCCGCGAAGGCGAAAAAGCATGTGACGCAGCGACCGATCGAGTCCGAACTTTTGCTGCTCAGCCGCCTCGATGATCCTCCAGCCGGCAAGCAGAGCGACCGCCTCGCCAAGCACGAATGCGGCATGAATGAGCGCCCACTGCCACGGGTGGGCGATGGCGTCCGGGTTGTTGTAAGTCGCGTGGGGAAACAACGTACCGACTACTCCGTGGTCGACAGCCACGAAAAGGATGGCCAACAGGAATGGAAACCAGTCCTGGTAGAGAGAGATCACTGCCAGCATCACGAAGAAATGGAAATGGGCCTCGATGTAGCCGCCTGAGAACTGGACGATCACCGCCGAGGTCGTGATCAGCGCCAAGGTTGCGATGGCAGCGCGAAATCGGGGCGCCAGCACCTCGATCGTGGCTACTCCACCGAGCGCCGCGATAAGCAAGCTTTCCAACACGACGGCCGGTGGGGAAACGTTGCGGACCAGACCAAACACCAGCGTGCCGGCCGCCTGCACCCATATGAGGTAAACGATCGCGCGGTGCCGACGTTTGAAGTCGGCAAAAGTAAGGTTCCCCCCCGTGGGCAAGAGGGCCATGATCCTGGCCGCCATACCTGCAGTCGCCGGAGGTATCACCCTCACATTCGGTGCTGCGGGCAGCTCCATGATCTTCATGGCTGGATCTCGCGTGGACGTGTTTTGACAAGGAGCACCGCAAGCCCCGCCACTGCCAGCAGCTCGGTTGTCTTGGCCACCAGATCAATGGCGCCCACCTGCTCGACGGACCCCGATCCAGGGCCCAAGGGGATACCCAGCGTCCGCGTGAGCGCATACAGTCCGAGGATGCCGAGGATGCCCAACGCTCCAACCGCATACATGAGCCGCCGGATGCGGTGGACGTTGCCTGGCATGTACCGAGGATCTATGGCGTCGGTGAGGAGGGCCAGCCCGAATCCGATGAGGCAAATCGCGGTCGCAAGGAAAAAGACGCCGTAGCCCCACCACTCCCGAAAGTGATCCTGAGTGACCAGCCCGTGCGCGGTTCCGGAGACGATGACGCAGACACCGACGAACTTCTCCATCTGGCGTCGCCGGCGCCAGGTCGGTCGCTCGGAACGGCCTACTTCGAGCCTGTGATTCTTCGGCTGGGGAGGGCCCCGATGTCCAGGCTCGAATAGACCGGTGGCGTCTTTTATTGCGGCGGAACCGACGATCGTGGGTTTGATGATCAAGACATACGCGCAGGCGCGTTCGGTGTCCTCCCCAAAGTGGTCGGTTCGACACCCATCCGAATGCATGGGCCGATCGGCGACAATGCCAGGCTTGGGGTACTCCCCGATCCAATGTTGCGGCCATTGTTATGCGGGCCACCGAATCATCGATGTCAACTAAATTGGCTGTCGCCGTAATCGATGCTGCCGCCCGTCGCCCGCTGCTGCCTGGCGTGGGCGGGGAGAAGGTGGTCGAAACACATGGGCTGACGAAGCGCTACGGCACCGGCATCATCGCCGTTGATTCCCTCGACCTCAACGTGTACCGGGGCGAGGTGTACGGCTTCCTCGGGCCAAACGGAGCCGGCAAGACGACCACCCTGCGGATGCTCTTGGGGCTCATCAGCCCGACGGCAGGGAGCGCCACGGTCGTTGGTGCTGCGCCCGGATCGCCGGCGTCGCTGGTCAGGGTCGGAGCGATTGTAGAAACACCTGCCTTCTATCCGTACCTGTCCGGGTACGACAACCTGCGCCTGCTGGCAAGGTACTGCCGAGTGGCGGCATCGCGCGTGGATGCCGCCCTGGCGGAAGTCGATCTGACACCCCGGGCACGCCACAAGTTCTCGACCTACTCGCTCGGGATGAAGCAGCGCTTGGGAATCGCGGCCGCACTGCTCAAGGAGCCTGAGCTCTTGATCCTCGACGAACCGACTAACGGGCTGGATCCGCAGGGCATGGCCGATGTGCGCAATCTGATCATCGAGCTCGGAAAGGGCGAGCGCACAGTATTGATCTCCAGTCACCTCCTGGGCGAGGTTGAACAGATGTGCACCCGCGTCGGCGTGATCCGGAAGGGGAAAATCGTCGCCGAGGGCACTGTTGACCAGCTGCGCGGGGCCCCCACCCTCACAGTTCGAGGCACCCCCGAAGAGACAGCGAAAGCCATCCTTGTACAGGTCGCCGGGGCCGATAACGTCACCGCCCTGGGCGACGCGACCTTCAGCCTGGTGGTCGACCTGCAACGCACAGCGGAGATCAACCAGCACCTGGTGCAGGCGGGCGTCGCCGTCACCGAGCTGCATGCGGACGAGCGCTCCCTCGAGGATGTCTTCATGGAGCTGACCGGGACGGAGGGCGGGCTCTGATGTACTCAGCGTTTCGCGGAGAGCTGTTCAAATTCGCTCGCAGGCCGGCAGTCTGGGTGCTTGTGATCCTGCTGCTTGGGCTGGCGATCTTGCTTGGCTACGTCGTCAGCTACCTGTTCGACACTTTTGGGTCCTCGGCAGGCGCGCAAGGACTCCCGCAAGGGACGACTCTTGCCGACTTTAAGGTTGCGCTGTACCCGGAGAACTTCATCAAAGACACCTTCGCCACTTGGGGCTCGCTCGGCGGAGTCTTCGCGCTCATCCTCGGGGTCCTCGTTCAGGGGAGCGAATACGGCTGGGGCACCATGAAGACGCTTTACACGCAGCGGTCCGGCCGGCTCACGATGCTCCTCGGCAAGATCACGGCGCTTGCTGTGCTCGTACTGCTCATGGTCGTGGGCCTGTTCGCGGTGGACGCCGCGTCCAGCACAGTTGCGGCGCTGCTGGACGGCAAGGCCATCGCCTTTCCGAGTGCGGATGTGGTCCTGAAGGCGATCGTCGCGGGCTTCCTCATCTTCAGTTTCTGGGCTGTGTTCGGCTTCGGGCTTGCAACCGTGTTCCGCCAATCGGCAATGGCGATCGGCCTCGGCCTTGCCTACGCGCTGGTGGTCGAGTTGTTGATATTCAGCCTGCTGCGCGGATTCGGCGGCAAGATCGTTCAGCAGATCGAGCAGTGGTTCCCGATCGCCAACACCGGCTACCTGGCTGAATCGTTTGGATCGATAAGATTCAAAGGTATCCCGGCAACCCCGCCGCCATACGCGGATGCTACACACGCCGTGCTCATGCTCCTCCTCTATGTGGCGGTGTTCATGGCGATATCAGCATGGTTGACGCGGGCCCGGGACATCACCGCCTAGGCATCGCCTCGCGGTGCCCAGAGCTAGTCGGCGATGATCGCGACCCCGTAGGGCGGCAGCCGCACCCCGTCCGGGCCCATCTTCTCGCCTGAGATGAGGTCCACCCCCTGGCCGGCCTGAACCTGCGTCGCGGTCTCACGATGGTTCAGCACAAACAGGAACGAGCGGCCTCCGCCCTCCCTCCGCACAACCTCAACGCCGCCAGGTGTTTCAGCCACGCTTGTGACGCCTGCGTCCGTCCATGCACCTTTCAATAGAGACGCCATCGCATGCTCTTCCGG
>CATPBO010000038.1 GCA_955652835.1 Candidatus Dormiibacterota bacterium | reverse complement strand
TCGCCGACTTCCTCACGCAGCGCCTTCTTGATGGCAAGGCCGACGCCTCCCGGCCCCAGCCGGATGAGGTCAGGCGTTCCCGCGAGGTTCATCGACGCCTCGTCGATCGACATCCGCAGCACATCCGGACTGTGCCTTTCGAGGATCTCCATCAGCTGATCCGAGACCGCGCGGTATCGGGGCGGGTTCGGCTCCTGGACCAGCACCTTCGGAAAGATCGCTTTGGCCTCGAACACCTTCATGCCGGTCTTGATGCCGAGGTCGCGCGCCTCTCGAGAGGACGACACGATGGTGGCCGCGTTCGTGGCGTAGGCGGCGATGGCGAGCGGCCGGGCACGCAGGCTCGGGTCGTGCTGCTGCTCGATCGATGCGAAGGCGCAGTTGAGGTCGACGACCAGGGTGGTCGGGTCGGCTTTGTTGAGGCCCAACTCATCTTTGCCCGGTTGCCCCGCCACAGCGAGCAAATGTTCGCATAGACCCGGCGCAAGCTGCCAGAGCCCGGCTGGCCGGAGAATTAGCCGGCCATGAAGTCGCGTGAAGTCGCGCGTATCGAGATGCCGCCCGCCCTCCGCAGAGAGGTCCGGCTCCTGGGCGAGGTGCTCGGGCAGGTGCTGGCGGAGTACGCCGGGGCCGAGCTGCTCGAGGACGTGGAGCACCTGCGTCGCACGGTGATCGCGGCGCGCGAGAAGGAAGAGGACGATGGCGCGGCTGCCCATCTCGTGGCGTCGTGGTCCGTCGAGCGGGCGGAGCAGGTGGCCCGTGCGTTCACCTGTTACTTCCAGCTCGTCAACCTGGCCGAGGAGCGGCATCGTGCCCGCGCGATTCGAGAGCGTGACCGAGGCCACACGCCGATCGCCGAGTCATTGGCGGAGGCCGTCGCAGAGATCAGCTCGCGGCACGGCGAGGAGAAGCTCCGCGAGCTCCTCAGTGACCTGGTCATCCAACCGGTGCTCACCGCCCACCCCACAGAGTCACGCCGGCGCGCCATCGTCGCGGCGATCATGCGAGTCGGCGCCCAGCTGGAGGTGCTTGATGACCCAAGGGCTTCCCGGCGCGAAGAGCGCGAGGCAAGGCGGCGTCTCCTCGAGGAGATCGACCTACTCTGGCGCACGGCCCAGCTGCGCAGCACCCAGGTCCGGCCGCTCGACGAGGTGCGCTCGGTGATGGCGATCTTCGACGAGACGCTTTTCCGCGCGGTGCCCGAGCTCTATCGCGATCTCGACGCTGCACTTGGGCCGGATGACGCAGGTATGAGGCCGCCGATGGCTCCCGCATTCATTCGACTGGGGAGCTGGGTCGGCGGCGATCGCGATGGCAATCCAGCGGTCACCGCCAAGGTGACGTTGGAGGCGATGAGCATCCATGCGGACCATGTCCTGCGTGGCCTTGAGGCGGCGATCACGCGGATCGGACGCTCGCTTACGGCTGATTCTGTGACCACCCCGCCGGATGAGGACCTGGCCTCTCGACTCGCCAGCGCCCGCGTGGCTGACCCGGCACGCTTTGCCGACATCGCGGCCCGTTCGCCGTCCGAGCAGCACCGCCAGTACCTTCTATATGCGGCTGACAGGATCAGGGCCACACGCGAGGCTGGCGGATCGAACGCCTACCGATCGCCCCGCCATCTCCTGGACGACCTGTTCGCGGTCCAGAGGTCGCTCGCCGCCGCGGGCGCGCGAAGGGTTGCGTACGGTGAGCTGCAGAACCTGATCTGGCAGGTCCAGACGTTCGGTTTCCACCTCGCCGAGCTCGAGGTGCGCCAGCACAGCCGGATCCACGAGCTGGCTTTGGCCGACCTGAAGGGCGCTGGCCAACCCTCCGCGCAGACCGAAGAGGTACTCGCCACCTTTCGGGCTATTAACGCGATCCAGGAACGCTTCGGGCAGGATGCGTGCCGCCGCTACGTCGTCAGCTTCACCCGCGACGCCGGCGACATCGCCAACGTGTATGCGCTGGCCGCAGCTGCCGCCGGTGGCGTGGCTCAAGCAGAGATAGAGGTCATACCGCTTTTCGAAACGGTCGAGGATCTGCGCCGCGCGCCCCAGGTGCTGGACGGCATGGTCGAGCTCGAGCCAGTGCGGCGCCGGCTCGAGACCACCCGGCGGTTGGAGGTGATGCTCGGCTATTCCGACTCGACCAAGGAGGTCGGACCCGTGTCCGCCAGCCTTGCGCTCTACGACGCGCAGGCCGATCTCGTCCGCTGGGCGGCGGACCGTGGGGTGCGGTTGACCCTCTTTCACGGCCGTGGAGGTGCGCTGGGTCGTGGCGGCGGGCCCGCCAATCGGGCAATTCGCGCTCAGGCGCCGGGTTCGATCGCGGGGCACTTCAAGGTCACAGAGCAGGGCGAGGTGGTCTTTGCGCGCTACTCCAACCCTGCCATCGCCAGGCGTCATCTTGAGCAAGTTGGTGCCGCCGTCCTTATGAGTTCGCTGCCAGAGGTGGAGGAGGTGGCACGTCGAGCAGAGAGCCGATTCCATGACCTTGGCACCCTCATCGAAAAGCCGGCCCGGGCCGCATACCGAGGTCTGATCGACAGTGATGGCTTCGAGGATTGGTTCAGCCGCGTCAGCCCCATCGACGAGCTTGGTCGCCTGAGGCTCGGTTCGCGGCCGGCTCGGCGAAGCCAGTCGGACAGGCTCGCTGACCTGCGCGCGATCCCATGGGTGTTCGCCTGGTCACAGATGCGGCTCAACCTCCCCGGCTGGTATGGCCTCGGAAGCGGTTTGGCGGCAGCCGACCTCACGGAGCTGCGTGAGGCGTACACCGCATGGCCGCTCTTCAATGTCTTGCTCGACAACGCGGAGATGAGCCTGGCCAAGACGGATCGCCGGATCGCCGAGCGATATCTCCAACTAGGTGAGCGGGCAGATCTGACCACGAAGCTCCTTTCCGAGTACGACCTCACAGTCGACCGGGTGCTCGCAGTCTCCGGCCATCGGAGGCTGCTCGAGAATCATCGCGTCCTTTCGTGGGCCGTCGAGCTCCGTAACCCATACGTGGATGCGCTGTCCCATATCCAGCTCCACGCCCTGGAGGCGCTGCGCCGCGAAACTGTTGACGAACGCGAGCGTGAGCGGCTCGAACAGGTGTTGCTCGTGACCGTGAACGGGGTCGCCGCCGGCCTTCAAAACACCGGGTGAGGTTGGTCTGGTAACTGGTTACCCTTCCAGCGATGATCACGCATCGTCACGTCGAGACCAACGGCATCAAGATGCATCTTGCCGAGGCCGGGGAGGGTCCGCTGGTGGTGCTCCTTCACGGCTTTCCAGAAGGGTGGTACTCATGGCGTCACCAGCTCGTCGCTCTCGCCGATGCCGGCTTTCACGCTGTCGCGCCTGACCAGCGCGGCTACGGACAGACCGACGCGCCAGCGGACATAGGCGCTTACGCGATGCTGCGGCTGGTTGGTGACGTGGTCGGGTTGCTCGGAGTCCTCGAGGAGTCGCGGGCCGTCGTGGTAGGCCACGACTGGGGCGCCCCGGTCGCATGGAACACGGCGTTGTTTCGCCCCGATCTCGTCCGCGGGGTGGTCGGGCTGTCAGTGCCGTTCCGGCCACGAGGGTCGCTACCGCCTCTCGTTGCGTATCGCAAGCACATCGGAGATCGGTTTTACCAGGTGTACTTCCAGGAGCCCGGCGTTGCGGAAAAAGAGCTGGACCAGGATCCGGCTCGGACTATGCGGTCCTTCCTGTTCGCGGCTTCAGGCGATGCCCCGGAGCTGGCCAACATGATGGTTGGCGACGAGGGTTGGGTGGCCGGGATGTCGCAGCCGGAACGCCTGCCAGCCTGGCTCACCGAAGCGGACATCGATCATTTCGCCGCAGAGTTTGAACGCACCGGCTTCCGCGGTGGCCTCAACTGGTACCGCAACATCGACCGCAACTGGGCGGAGTCGGCGCCGTGGCAGGGCGCAAAGGTCACCGTGCCCGCCCTCTATGCGGTCGGCGACCGTGACCCGGTCTATCACTTCCCAGGTGGGAAGGACCTGGCAGCGGGTCTAAAGAAGTTCGTGCCGAACCTAACCGCCACGATCGTGCTCGAGGGGTGCGGGCACTGGATCCAGCAGGAGCGGCCGGAGGCGGTGAACGAAGCCCTTCTTGAGTTCTTGAAAAGCCTCGAGGCCTGACGTCAGAAGCGAGTCTGTCCGGAGAACTGACGGTACGAACGGATCATCAGCGGTTCGTTTCCCTACGGACGAAAAGGGTGGTTCCCGCGATCATAAAGACCGCGAACATCAGGAACAGCACGGCGATGTTGGTCGCAGGCGTTTCGAGCACCAGCCTGTAGTCCGGCGAGCCGTTGAAGACCACGCCACGAGCCAGGTCGATCACGTAGCGCATCGGCGAGATCAGCGACAGGATCGCCAGGTACCAGGGCAGTGCATTGATCGGGCTGATCAGCCCCGCGAGGAAGTACTGCGGCAGGAAAACGAAGTTGAAGATCTGGTTTGCTGCCCGGTTGTCGCTCATCGTGTTGAGCAGTAGGAGCCCGAAGGCCCCGCCCACGAAGCATGAGAGGAGGGCGACCGGCACCAGGAGAGCGATGTGGTTGGCGGTGAGCGGAACCCGGAGGATCAAGGCGAAGATGACCATCGGCAGCACTTGCGCAATCGCGACCGCCGTCTCGCCGAGGATCTTTCCGAATACGATCGCGTAGCGGGAGATCGGCGAGACGAATAACTCCTGGGCGAAGTCGTTCTGGCGGTCGTCCATGAGCGAGGTCAGACCCTGCGCCGTCGATTGGAAAAGGGTCATGCCCAGAAAGCCGGTGAACGTGAAGGCGATGAAATTGAAGCCCGCCGATTTGCCGAGGTTGAGCTGAAGGGTTCCTCCCAGCAGAAAGATCATCGCGGCGGGGAATACGAGCGCAGCCACCAGGCGACCGGGGTCGCGGATGAACTTAACCAGGTCTCGCGATGCGATCGCGGCGACCGCGTTCATGTCATTCATCGCCGGCAGCCAGGATCCGCAGATAGGCGTCCTCCAGTGTCGGCGACTCTGTCCGGAGCACTGTCAGCGGTTCGTCGATAGCTCGCACGACCTCATGCGCGGTGCGGCCGTCCAGCTCGACCACGAAAACCCCGTCCTCGCTGAACGGCACCTGCATCTCGACCAGCCGGCTCCGAAGCGCGGCGCGGTCGAGGGCGTCGATGTAGAGGCGGTCGTGCGCCAGCTGAGACTTCACGTGTTGCGGCGTCCCGAGTGCAACGACATGACCATGGTCGAGGATGCAGACCCGGTCGGCCTCCTCCGCCTCGTCCAGCTGATGGGTGGTCAGGCAGATCGTGATGTCGTGCCGTCGCCGCAGCTCGCGGATGTACTGCCACAGGTTGCGCCGGCTGGCCGTATCGAGACCGCTGGTCGGCTCATCGAGGAACAGCACGCGGGGATGGTGCATGAGCCCCCGAATGATCTCGAGCTTGCGTCGCATTCCGCCCGACAGCCGCTTCACAGGTTTGAAGACGTCGGCACCAAGGCCCACCACGTCGGCGAGCTCGCGAAGCTGCTGCCGATAGGCGCCAGGCATGAGCCGGTAGATCGGCCGGTAGGGATAGAGGTTGTAGAGGATCGCGTGGATGCGGACGTTCTCCTCGCCCGTGAGATTCATGTCGAGCGATGCGTTCTGGAAGATGATGCCTGCCTGGCGCCGGACCAGGCTCGCCTCTCGCACGACGTCATGGCCGCAAATCCGCACCGTGCCCGAGGTGGGTGACAGGGTGGTTGTCAGGATGGCGATCGTCGTGGTCTTGCCAGCGCCGTTTGGCCCGAGCAGGGCGAAGAACTGGCCGGGCTCGACATCGAAGCTCACTCCGTCGACCGCGTTGGCGGTCCCTTTGCGGTAGCGTTTGACGAGGTCGCGGACCTCAATGGCGGGGGTCGTCAAGCCACCTAGCCTAGAGAGTGCCGAGCCGGATTTCCAGGCTGGCGCAGAAACCTGATCGGTGATACCCCTTGATGGTGCACCGACGGATTGACCCAAGGGCCTGCTGCCTCGAAGATATGCCGGGCTCATCGCCCGCTGGGAGGAGCGTTGCCGGGACCCGTCCTGATCGCGTTGGCGCTGGCTGCTGCGCTGTTGCTGTTGGCTGTCACGACGTACAACAGTCTTGTCGGGCGCCGGAATCGGGTCGACTCGACATGGAGCGACATTGACGTGCTCTTGCGCCGGCGCCATGACCTGATCCCGAACCTGGTCAGCGCGGTCCAGGGCTATGCCGGCCACGAGTCCGCCGTGTTGCGAGAAGTGGCCGATTCTCGAGCGGCGGCGGTCGCCGCCCAGGGTCCGGCCGCTCAGGGCGACGCGGAAGCGGCGCTGAGTGGCGGCGTGAAAACGCTAGTAGCGGTCGCGGAAGCCTACCCCGACCTCAAGGCAAGCCAGTCTTTTGTGGACCTGCAAATGAAGCTCACCGAAACTGAAGACGGGCTGGCACACGCCAGGCAGTTCTACAACGACGCGGTGTTCGCTTACAACACTGCGGCGCAGACTCTGCCAGGCAGTCTGGTCGCAAGACCGTTCGGATTCGGTGCCCGCCAGCTCTTCCAGGCTGGAGGCGACGAGCAGGCAGCGGGACAGATTCGAATATGACCCTTGCCGACCTCGGCCTTGCAGCAAGCCTGGCTTGCAGCGCCTCCTTCTATGCCGTTGCCGGTGCGGTTGCGATCAGCCGGCGCCCGCCCTCGCCGCCGTCCCTTCCAGCCACATCAGACGTGGGGCCGGAGACTCCCGCGGTCGCGAACTTACTGGTCAACGGAGGCCGCCTTACGCCTGACGCATTGCCCGCCACGCTGCTCGACCTGGCCGCGCGGCATGTCGTTACGATCGAGGAGGCCCAGCCGGGCGTATACACCTGCCGTCTCTCGAATGTACCGGCGTCCGGCTTGACCCCATACGAGGTCCAGGTCCTTGATCTCCTGCGCCGGAGGGCAGTGGACGGCGTGGTCCCTGCCAAGGCGCTGACCGCCGGTCCCGCCGACGAGGCGCGCGGTTGGATCAAGAACTTCAACCATAAGGTCGTTGATGAAGCGGACCACGCGGGCTTGTGCAAACCGCGTTGGCCTCCCGGTGCGCTGGCGCTGATGGGCGGTCTCGGCCTGGCGGCCTTCCTGCTCGCCGCTTACTCGGGTGACTCGGCGAAGAGCCTTGACCTGCCATGGTTCATCGCAATTGCGGTGTCCGGCCTCACTTTCCTGGTGATGAGCCGGGCGTTCCCCGATGACGCCCAGGTGGTCACACCGGCGGGTCTCGCCTCGCAGGCGCGGTGGCTGGCTCTGCGCCGCTACCTTCACGACGACGAGCTTTTCGCTGGTCTGCCGCCGACGGCGGTCGCGGTTCGGGACCGTTACATCGCCTACGGCGCCGCTCTCGGAGCGGCAACGGCGGCGGTTCGCGCGATACCGATGGGCGCGGAAAGCGATCGCTGGGCCTGGACGCGATACGGCGGCCAGTGGCGCCAGGTCAGGGTTTCCTATCCTGGGTCGTCGTGGCCGCCCGCCTGGGGCTATTCGCCTGGCCAGGCTGCATGGCTTGCCCTGCGTGTGGGGGCCATCGGTTTTTTCTGGTTCTGGCTCACCTCGAAAATCGTGCTGCACGTAAGCTTCACCGCTCAACAGGATTTGCTGGGTCGCGCCCTGAGCTTCGGAATCCTGCTGGTCAACCTCGCTGCCGTGGTCGCCGTGATGTTGGCGCTCTGGCTTCTGCTGGCTGCCGTGCTGGGTCCGGTCGGCACCACGCAAGTAACCGGTGAGGCGATCCGCCTGCGCCAGTTGCCGGGCGGCAGTGGAGTGCGGTGCTATGTGGCGGTGTACCCGGGCACGGGCGACCATGTGCGCGCATGGGTAATCTCACCGGAGCAGTACTCCACGCTCACCGAGTACGACATCGTCACCGTTTCGGTCGCGACGTTCCTGGGCCGCGTGCGATCGGTTCGGCGCAGTGCCACCTCCGCTGGGAGTCAAACCACTCCAGCCTCTGGAGGCGCGAACCCCTAGCCGCTACACGCTCGCCTTGAGCTCCTTCTCTACCCGTGCGATCGCCGAGTCCAGGACCGCCACCATGCGGTCGATCTGCTTGTCGCTGATCACGAACGGCGGTGACATGGCCAGCACATCGCCTGCCAGCGGCCGAACGATCACGCCCTCTTCGAGAGCAGCCAGCCATACGCGGCGAGCCGCGCCGGCGGAGGCGTCGAGCGGCTCCTTCGTCCTTCGGTCGCGCACCAGCTCGATACCGGCGAGCAATCCCAGACCGCGCACATCACCCACGATCTCGTGAGAGCGCAGCTCCTGGAGCCGCTGCTGAAGGTACGCGCCCTTCTCGGCTGCGCGCTCCACCAGGTGCTCGTCCTCGAGGATTTGCAGGTTTCGGAGTCCGACCGCGCAGGCGGTCGGGTGGCCGCTGTAAGTAAATCCGTGCGCGAACGGCCCTTTCACCTCTTTCAGCGTGTCGTGAACCGCGCGGGTCAGCATCACTCCTGACAGCGGCAAATACCCGCTGGTCACGCCTTTGGCGAAGACCAACATGTCGGCCTGCACGTTCCAGTGCTCCAGCGCGAACCATCGCCCGGTCCGTCCGAAGCCTGTGATCACCTCGTCCGCGATCAGGAGCAACCCGTGCTTGCTGCAGATCTGACGCAGCTGCGGGAAGTAGTCCGCGGGCGGGACGATCACACCTCCCGCACCTTGCACAGGCTCGGCGACGACGGCGGCGACCGTCCCCGGGCCCGCCTTCAACACCACGTCCTCCAACGCCCTGGCATACGCAGCGCCGGCGGAGCCCTCGCCGGAGTATCGGTAAGGGTCAGGTGCGGGCGCGTGAAGGAACCCCGGGGCAAGCGGCTCGAATCCCTTCCAGAAGTTGGCCATGCCCGTGGCGCTGGTGGCGCCGTAGGTAAGACCGTGGTAGTCGCGAATCCTGGAGATGATGTTCACGCGCTCGGGCTCGCCCCGCAGCTTCCAGTAGAGACGCGCGATCTTATAGGCGGTGTCGTTGGCCTCGGCGCCGCCCGAAGCGAAGTAAGTCACCTCGAGCTCTCGCGGAGCCAGCTGAGCCAGCTTGGCAGCGAGCTCGATCGCCGGCGCGGTGCTGAACCCGCCGTACGCCGAGCTGAACGCGAGCTTTTTCATCTGGGAGGCGGCAGCCTCGGCAAGCTCCGCACGCCCGTGGCCGACGTTCACGTTCCACAGCGACGCCAGGCCGTCGATATATTCGCGGCCATCGGCGTCGGTCAGGGTAGCGCCGCTTCCGCTGGCGAAGATGAGCTGCGGAATTGTGCCCGCGGGCGCGCCCAGGTCCCCTTGCGGGTGGAGCCAGTGGGTCTGGTCGAGCTCGTATAGCCGGCTCGATTCCTCGGCGGAGAACCGTTTACCTGTCACCTGGCAAGAATAGGCGCAGTCATCGTGTCAGCCGCACCGGATGAACTCGAGCGGCAGTCGATGCAGCCTCTCCACGCCACTCGTGGTCACTCGCACCATCTCTCCCACTTGAACACCGGCGCGCCGGTCCTCGGTGACGACATTCGGCTGCAGCACGACGAGCATGTTCTTGCGGTAGGTGAAAGCGGGGGCCATGTCCTCGGTGGTGCGCCGCGTGCGCAGGTACGGCGCGTAGACGCCGCCCACCGCCATGTGGACGAGGTCGTCGTAGATCGTGTAGCCCGCTTGATGGATGCCCTCGGCGATGTCAAGGAGCTCATCAGACGTGGTGCCGTCGCGCAGCTCGCCGGCAAGAGCGCTGAAAACCGCCTCGGCAACTTCGTGCATGCGGAGGAATTCGGGGGTCGGATCGCCTGCCACGGCAAAGCACCTCAGGACCTGGCCCCAATACCCGTGGTGCATCGCACTGAGCTCAGTCAGGATCACGTCGCCCGCGACCAGGCGCCGCGACGACTGGATCTGGGCCGGCGCGCACAGCGCCGGCGCGCGCATCGGCGTCGCGCCGATGTAGTGGATGTGGGTGCGCCCGCCGAACGGGTAGTAAGCCGCCTGCACGATCGCCGCAAGGTCGTGTTCGGTTAGGCCTGGCCGCGCGTCCCTCGCCAGCGCGGCGATGGCGAGGTCGCTGAGCTCCGCGCCGCGCCGGGCCCAGGCGATCTCCTCGTCGCTCTTGACCAGGCGCTGCCGCGCGAGCATCGGCTGGATGTCGACCAGCTCGGCCTCTGGGCAGAGGCGGCGCAAAGCCAGCCATCGCAAATGAGTGAGGGGACCAGCCAGCCCAATCCGCGCCGAGTCGAGGCCGCGCAGATTGAGCTCGGCGGCGGCCGTTTCAGCAACATCGTCCCCGCCCCATCGAATGTCGTCCACGATCGAAACCGCGCGAGCTGTCTCCTGATGGTTGACGTAGTTCACCCACAGGACCATCTCGTCTTTGGCAGGGAACAGCAGCGTGCCTTCGAAGGCGACAGCGAAGTTGGTCAGGTACTGGATCTCATTGTGCGCCGCACGATTCCCGAAGATCAGGACCGCTTGAAGGGAGCTCGATTCCATGATCTGTCGGATCGATGCATGACGTCTCGCGAACTCCGCATGCGAAAAACGCGGGTATGCGGCGTCGTCACTCACCCAGGCGTTCGGCCAGCCAGTCGGCCATGAGCGGCCGGTATTTGTAGGCGATGTTGTTGCAGACGTGGTTGCCATCCGGGTACATAACCAGCGTGGCGTTGCCCGCCTCGCGAGCGATGCGCTCAGCCTGTGCCGGCGGAAAGAGCCGGTCCTTCGCGCCGTGGATGACCAGCATGGGCTGAGTGACCTGGCCGAGCACTCCCTCCAGGTTGAGCGTGTACGCCTTGCGCTTGGCCTCGGCTTCGTCCGCCGACTTCGTGTAGAAGACGTAGCCGCTCTTGGTGAGCGGGTTCAGGGCGTCCCAGCACTCGCCGAGGTTGTAGGGTCCGGCCAGCGCTACAAGCGCACGGAGCCGGCGCTCGCGAGCAGCCGCCCTAGCGCCGTAGATCGCACCCATGCTGATGCCCATGAAGCCGACACGATCCAGGTCTACGCCGAGGTCCCCGCGCGCGAGCTCGTCGAGAAGAGGCGTGATGACCGTTTCCCAGTTGGGTCGCATCGCGAAGTGAACCGAGTTCTCCGACTGGCCCGGACCGTCGATGGTCAGGGTCGCCATCCCGCGCGTTAGGAAGTCGTCCTCGATGGTGAAGAGCTCCTCCTTCGAGGAGTCGAGGCCCGGGACGAGTAGGACCAACGGCGAGCGGCCAGCTGCCCTCGGCCGCCGCAGGTTGCCAGGGATGAACCGGCCTTCGAAGGGAATCTCGAGGCGTTCCGCCGGTGGATCCAGGTGGGGGAGAGCCTCGCGGTAGACGGATACCGAGCGGTCACGCAGCTCAGCGTGGACCCCGAGGTCTTCGAACCACAGGAACTTGCCCAGGTGGTAGCACCACCCGGCTCGCTGAAAAGCCCGGGCCGCGGTCAGGTCACGCCCGCGCTCCTTAGCTTCGCGACCCAGCGCCTCATGCATCTCGCCGACGGTCCGCCAGTTGGGCGCCCAATCCTTCCACTCCGTGGTTCTCGCGACCGTCTCGTCGAAGTCGTTGACATCGACGCCGTTGGCGATGAATCGTGGCCGCCAATGGTGGGCTGCAACCTGAACACGATTTGCGGCCGCCTGCGCAGTCACGGCTTGGCCGTGTCTTTGCGTGCGATGGCTTCTTGCAGGCTCGAACCAAGGTCTTGCAGGAGGATGCCGGCACAGTTGCGGCCGGGTAGGCCCGAGACGGAACCGCCGGGGTGGGTGCAAGCGCCGTTCTGGTACAGGCCGGCGACCGGGGTTCGGTACGAGGACCAACCTTCGACCGGCCGGAAGTACCCGCTCTGCTCGGGGGAGTTGGCGCCACCATGGCATGAGCCGCGCCAGTTGGCCGGGTTGCGGCGCTCGAGGTCGAGCGGGCTGTTGACATGCTCGGCGAGGACGATGCTCTTCGAGAGGTTTGGAGACAGGCGGGCAAACCGATCGAACAGCACGTTCGACACCTCACCCTTGACCTGGTCCCAATGCTCCGGGCCCTCTGCCAGCTCGTACGGCAGAAAGCTGACGAGCTTGAACGTGTGCCTGCCAGCCGGCGCTCTCGAGGGGTCGATCACAGTGGGCGTCAGCGCCAGAAAAACCGGTTCCTTCAGGTCGATGCGGCCGGACCGGTAGGCGGCCAACATCGCGTCGTAAGCCTCGAGCGACTCCAATGCACCCACCGTGACGCTGGGCTCGGCGCCCCGCTCGGTGTTGAATCGAGGAGCCTCGCTCGTCGCGTAGTGCGTCGCGAACATCGTGAGATTTGGCTCCCATCGCGCGACGCCGGCGCGATACGCGTCGGGCAGGTGCTCCTCGCCGACCAGGCCGCCAAGGTGCTTGACGTGGATTGTTGACACGATGGCCTTGCCTGCCTGGTACCTCGCACCGTCTGATGTCTCCACGGCTGTCGCATGTCCGTTTTCGACATCGATACGCACGATCGGTTTCGAGGTCAGGATCGTGCCGCCGTGCTCGTCGATGATGCGCGCGAGCGCCATCGGCAGCTGGATGGAGCCGCCCTCGGGCACGATCCAGCTGAAACGCTGGCGACCGGCGACGAGCGAGAAAGCCATGAGTCCCGTCTCCGATTCGTCAAGCGGATGGAGGGTCATGAACGCGATCCAGGCGAAGAAGGCGCGCACGTGATCCTCGCGGAATCGCTGCTTGATGATGTCGAGCGCGGTGGCGCGCCGGATGGTGAGCATCTCGTCGCCCAGCGCGCTCTGCCGCGTCAGCGCATCGACCTCGTTGGGTGGTTGAGGCGGCATGGCCCGCTCCGCGTTGACCACCGGCGCCATCACGTCCCAGTCCGCGAGCAGCTCGCGGTACGCCTTGGCGTCTGGCGGCGAGAAGCGGGCCAGCTCGGCGCAGGTGCGATCCAGGTCGCGCCACATCGTGATTGACGCTCCGTCCAGGAAGGGCATCGTGAACACCGGGTCGGGAGAGAGGTAGGTGAGCCCATATCGATCCAGATCCAGCTCGTTGTTGCGCATCAGCGGGTTGCTCTGGATCAGGTTGTGCGCCGTGGCGCAGGGGTCGTGAACGTAGCCGGGCAGGGTCAGCTCTTCGCAGGTTGTGTTTCCGCCGATGCGCGCCGCGCCTTCGAGCACCAGGACGCGAAAGCCGGCTTTCGCCGCATAGGCGGCCGTGACCAGGTTGTTGTGTCCAGCTCCCGCAAAGATGATGTCGTACCCGCTCATGCGGTCGCCCCAAGGTAGAGGCGCCCGATCTCCGGGTTGTCGAGCACTTCCTGGCCAGGTCCCTGAAGCCGCACCCGGCCGGTCTCCATGACGACACCATGCGTGGCGATCCCGAGCCCGGAGCGCGCGTTCTGTTCGACGAGAAGCAGGGTGCGGCCGGCCTTGTTCATGTCTCTCACGGTGTTGAAAACCAGGGAACGGGTCTTTGGGTCGAGGCCCATCGAGGGCTCGTCGAGGATCAGCAGCGACGGGTCGAGCATGAGGGCGCGTGCGAACTCCACGATCTTCTGCTGGCCTCCGGAAAGCGAGGCGGCGGGTTCGTGGCGGCGCTCGGCGACGATCGGAAAGGTCTCGCACACGGCCGCCATCCGTTTCGCGACAAGGCTGCGATCGTGGACGGTGAAGGCCCCGAGGCGGACGTTCTCCCAGACGGTCATGGTCGGAAACAGGCTCCGCTCTTGCGGCACCTGGACTATCCCCCGTCCGAGAATCGCCCGCGGACTCCGGCCGGCGAGCGACTCGCCCCGAAATTGAACCGTGCCCGCCGTCGGTCGGAGAAGCCCGCTGACGACGCGCAGTACGGTGGATTTGCCGGCGCCGTTAGGTCCCACGATGCACGTGAGGCTTCCTTCCTCGACGCTCAGATCTAGACCCTGGAGGATGTCGCCTCCGCCATACCCCGCCCGAACCCCTACCAGCTCCAGGAAGGCCCCCACGTCAGGCTCCCAGGTAGGCGTCAAGCACAGTCGGGTCCTTGCGCACGGCTTCCGGCGCGCCCGTGGCTATGGGCCGTCCTCGGTAGAGAACGACGACCTCAGAGCACAGGTTCATCACAAAGCTCATGTTGTGCTCGACCAGCAGGAACGTGATCCCGCGGTCGTTCAAGCGGCGGATGCGGTCGCCGATGCGCTCGAGCAACGCGGGGTTGACGCCACCGGCCGGCTCGTCGAGCAGGACGAGCTGAGGCTCGGCCATCATCACGGCGCCGAGCTCGAGCAGCTTCCGCTGCCCGTACGACAGCGCGCCGCCGAGACTATTGGCGACGTGCGAAATCTCCAGGAACTCGAGCATCTCCATGGCGCGGGCCTTCTCGTGACCCCAGTCGGCGCGTGAGAACAGCGCGCGCAAGCCCTTGCGCCGCACGGGCACGAGCATGTTCTCCACTGCGGTGAGGCGGGGAAAGATGCGGGCCAGCTGAAATGTGCGGCCGATGCCGAGTCCGTAGATTCGGTCTGGTCCGAGACCGTCGATCGACTTCGAATTAAAGGACACGCTTCCCGTGTCCTTGCGGATGAAACCCGTGACGAGGTTGAAGACGGTAGTCTTGCCTGAACCATTGGGTCCGATCAGGCCGGTGATGCTTCCCGGCGCGACCGCCAGAGAGCAGTCGTCGACGGCGACCACGCCCCCGAAGCGCTTGGACAGGTTGTCGATCTGAAGCAGGCTCACGGCGCCACCGCCTTGGATGGCGCGGACGCCGAAGGCCCGGTGCGAGCCCTCCATCGCTCGACCAGCTCCACCAGCGAAGGAACGATGCCGCGAGGCAGCAGCAGGATCACGCCAAGGAAGACCGCGGCGTACATAACCAGGTAAAGCCGGCTCGCCCCGAAGTTGTAAGCAAGCCAGAGCTGCGCCGGTTCCAGGATGAGAGCTCCCAGAACCGGTCCGCTGATAGTGCCGAGCCCGCCGAGAAAGACCATCAACACCATGGAGATGCCGATCAGCGGGTCGACAACGAACTGGGGATAGATGTAGGTCACGTAGTAGCCGTACACGCCGCCGATCATCCCGACCAGAGTCGCGCTCACCACGAACGCGGTCAGCTTGAAGGCGCGGGTGGGGACCCCCACGGCGAGAGCCTTGTCTTCGTCGTCGCGAATCGCGAGCAGGCCGAGGCCGAACTTCGAGCGGCGAATCCGCCACGAGATGGCAAGGCCGAGGGTCGCGAGGGCGAGCATCGCGTAGTAGTACGGGGTGTTGAAGTAGTCACCTCCCCAAGGCGGCACCGGAAAGCTCAGACCTCCGCCACCTCCAGTCAAGCCCACGAGGTTTTCCGCGAGCAGCTGCAGCATGAACATGAAGGCGATGGTCACGATGACAAAGGTCGCCGCCCGCGTGCGGAGAGCGAACCATCCGATCGCGAGCGCGAGCACGGCGGTGGCGAGACCGGCGAGCGGCACGAACAGAAATGGCGTGTATCCGGCCTTGATTCCGAGGTGTGCGAGGAGCAGGCCCAGGGTGTAGGAACCGAAACCAAAGAAACCCGCGTGGCCGAGCGAGATGTAGCCGGTGTAGCCGCCCATGATGTTCCAGGCGGTGGCCAGGCCGATGTACATCATGGTGAACACCGCGATGTTGGTTGTTGCCGGGTCGGGGGAGATAGCGGGCAGCGCCAGCGCGATCGCGAAGAGCACGACGATGCCGCTGACCTTGAGATTGTTGGCCTGTCGCAAAAGTCTCACAGCCGGTCCCGCACGCGGACGCCGTAGAGGCCCTGGGGCCGGATGAGCAGGACGCCGACCAGGATGACGAAGAACACGAAATTCGCCCATACGGGGGAGATGAGCACGGCGGTGATGTCTTCAGACACCAGCATGATCAAGGCGGCGACAATCGCGCCACGCAGGCTCCCGAGCCCTCCAAGCACGATGATCGTGAGGAGCCTCGAGATCAGGTCATAGTGGCTGCCCGGGTTGAAGGCGGTCGTGATCCCGAACACGACGCCTCCCGCGGCGGCGGTGGCCATACCGATTCCGAAGGCGACTGCGGACACCCGATCAACGTCGATGCCGATCAGCTGTGCCGCGGTGCGGTTGAGCATGGTGGCCCGGATGGACGCACCGAACGTCGTGCGATATAGGACGAGGAACATCACGGCGAGGATCGCCAGGCAGAGCGCAAACCCGAAAACATAGACGTAGGTGATACGGAAGCTGCCGATCGGGAAGCTGGCCGTGTCGTACCAGGCTTGCAGCTGCGTGTAGTTCGCGGTGAAGAAGTAGCCGAGCAAGCCCTCGATGCCCAGGGCCAGCGCATAGGTGACCAGCACGGAGAGGGCCTCACGGTCGGTTTTCAGCGGCCTGATGAACACGATTTGGAGCACCATGCCCAGAAGGAACATGACCGGCATCGTGATCACGAGGGTCAGGAACGGGTCTATATGCAGGGATCGCGACGCGGCGAAGCTGAGATATGCGCCGAGCACGACGAGCGCGCCGTGACCGACGTTGATAATGCGCATGACCCCAAAAATCAACGTGAGGCCGGAGGCCATCAGGGCGTAGACGCCGCCGGTGAGGACGCCGAGGACGGCTGCTTCCAGGACCAGGGTCAAAGTAACTTTCTAAGTTAGTTGGGGACGGCGCCCCCCGTCACCGTCCCCGCGCCAGTTACTGCCAGCTCTTCTTCGGATACTCAGGCGGCGCAGAAGCGACGGTCGCCGGGTAGACGAAGATCGCCTTGCCGCTCTGCCACTGCTCGATGTACACGCCCACTCCGCCCACCGGCTTGCCTGTCGCGTCAAACGACATCGGGCCCTGGATCGTGTTGTAGCTGCCGTTGTGAAGGGTGCTGATCAGCTTTGCGTTGTCGATGCTGTTGGCCTTGACCGCGGCCTGGTCGACGACCTGGCCGACGCTATAGGCCTCCGCCGCGTCCGCGCTGATGTCGGCTGAAGTGCCGCCGTATTTGGCGATGAACTCGCTGACAAACTTGTCGTTGCCGTAAGCCTTCGCATCTGGGGTCCAGCCCGCCGGGACCATGATCCCGTCGGTGTTGGCGCCCAGCTTGCCCGAGAAAACGGCGCCCTGGTCGGGTCCGGTGGTCTCGATGATGGTCTTGGGGTTGTAGTGCTGCTGGACGAAGGTCTTCGGAAACGCCACCGCGTCCGGAAGTTGCGTGCCGAGAATGACAGCGTCAGCCTGCGAGTTGGCGACGGCCAGCGCAATTGGAGTGAAGTCGGTGGTCTCCGCCGGGTAAACCTTGTAGTAGGAAGTCTTGATGCCGCCCGCCTCGAGCAGGCTCTTCGCCTTGTCAACCTGCGGCTGCGTGAACGGGTCGTCCTGTGTCGCGTACGCCGCGCTGGCAGGACGCTGGCCGGCCGGCAGCGAAAGCAAGTACTTCGTGTAGCTCACGAGGTTGTCTTCGACGGCTGCAGGCTGAACAAAGAAGACATTTGTCAGGCCGCGGTCGAAGACGTGCGGGCCGCCGCCGGCCGGCTCTGGGAAGGCGTAGTTGTAGCGTGCGACAACGGTGGAGGCAGGGATTGTCAGAAGGCTCGAGAAGGGTCCGAACACGAGTGCAACCTTGTCCACTGTGATCAGGTTCTGATAGTTGGTCACGACCTGCTGCGCGCTGCTCGTGTCGTCGACATATTTCATCGTGACCTTGTGTCCGTTCAGGCCACCCTTGGCGTTGATGTCCTGCGCCCAAAGGTCGTACCCCTGAACCAGCGCTTTGCCGTCGCCCGAAAAGTCTCCGGTCTGTGAGACGGAAACGCCAATGGTGATGGGGGCGGCCGGGGCGGTGGGCGTCGTGCTCCCGCCGCACGCCGCTGCCATCAAACCCAGGGCCGCCACAACGGCCGCAATCAAGCGTTTGCGCATGCTCGCTCCTTCCTACTCCCAGGCCTGACGTTCAAATCATTTGTCGTGAACAAACGATTGCCCTATCGTATTCACGGGTGAAACGAATGTCAATCAGGCGGTTGCGGTCATGCCGACGACCCTGAAAGAGCTCGCGGCGCGGGCCAAAGTACACCCGTCGACGGTCTCTCGCGTCGTCAACCAGGATCCGAGCCTGCGCATCGGTCCGACGACTCGGGCCCGCATCGAGGCGCTGCTGCGCGAGACCGAGTACCGGCCGAACGGGGTCGCTCGCGGCCTCAAGCTTCGGCAGACCCTGGTGCTGGCCGTGGTCATCCCCGACATCACCAACCCGTTCTTCGGGGCGCTCTTCCGCGGCATCGAAGACGGCGCTGCGCCGCGCGGCTACCAGGTTCTGCTCTGCAACACCGATGGCAGTCCGGACCGCCAGCGCGCGCATCTACACAGCCTCATCGCGCGCCGCGTCGACGGCGTGATCCTCGCCAGCTCGTTCCTCAAAGACCAAGCCGTCCGCTGGCTCCGGCACCAGCGCATCCCCTACGCGCTCGTGAATCGCTTCAGCGACGAGGGATTGGACCCGTTCGTCGGCTCGGACGACGTGATCGGTGCGCGCCTGGCGACCCAGCACCTGATCAGCTCCGGCCACGTTCGAATCGGCCACCTGGCGGGCCAGTCGACGGTGAGCACCGGCGTGCTCCGCCGCCGCGGATTTCAGATGGCGATGGTGGAGTCCCGATTGCGGGCAGAGCCAGAGCTCCAGGCGGAAGCCGGCTTCGTCGAAGATGGCGGGATGCGCGCAACGGAACGCCTGATGGCGTTGCAGGAGCCACCGACCGCGGTCTTCGCAGTCACCGACATGGTGGCGGTCGGAGCTTATGGCGTGGCTCGGCGATTGGGCCTCCGGGTGCCGGAGGACCTGGCCATCGTCGGCTACAACGACATCCCGCTTGCCGGCAGGCTCATCCCTGGGCTGACCACGGTGCATGTGCCGATACACGAGTTCGGCAGTGCAGCCGCGCGCTTGGTGCTCGAGCAGATCGATAGTGGCCAGGTCACGCCCAAGCGCGTCGTCTACGCACCACAGCTCGTCATCCGCGGATCCACGGCATCTGGAGCTGAGGTTCTAAACGCCGTTAACGTCGCATCACGCGGCATTGGCGAGTAGTCTATGAGTGCTGAGCAAACGTTTGCTCTATTCGATGTTGAGGATGCATGACGTTGGGCGCTGCTGAACACAAGCTGGGCTGGATCGGGACCGGCCGCATGGGTTATGCGCTCGCCACTCGTCTGCTCACGGGCGGGTGCGACGTCACCGTTTACAACCGCACGCGAGCCAAGGCCGAGCCGCTTGCGTCGCTCGGCGCCCGCATCGTCGACCAGCCCGCGGATCTCGCCGATCGAGACATCGTCATCGTGTCGGTCGCGGACTCGCCGGACTTCGCGGCCGTGATGACCGGCCCCCACGGACTCCTTTCTAACGGCGGCCGGGTGCCCCGTATCGTCGTCGACACGTCAACTGTTTCGATGGCGGTCTCCAGGGAGACTCGAGCCAAAGCCGAGCACCTTGGTGCTGCGCTCCTCGCGGCGCCGGTCAGCGGCAATGCAAAGGTCGCGAAGGCAGGCAAGCTCACGATGGCGGTCTCGGGAGCGCGCGACGCCTTCGATATTTCACTGCCCTACCTGCAGATGCTCGGGACGAGCGTGGTGTACGTCGGCGAGGGCGAGAGCGCGCGGCTGGTCAAGATCTGTCACAACCTCGTACTCGGTGTGGTGACCCAGATCATGGCGGAGACCACAGTCCTGGCTGAGCGCGGCGGAATCTCTCGCGCCGACTACCTCGAATTTCTCAACGAAAGCGTGATGGGCTCAACCTTCACTCGCTATAAGACGCCCGCGTTCGTGAACCTTGACTTCAAGCCGACATTCACCGGTCACCTGCTGCGCAAGGATTTCGAGCTCGGTCTCTTCGAGGCGCGCCACCTGAACGTGCCAATGCCGGTCTCCGCGCTGGTCCATCAGATCGTCATGAACCTCGTCGGAAACGGGATGGGCGACCAGGACTTCGCCAGCCTACTTGAGCTCGAAGCGCGTGGGGCGAACCTGAAGCTCGAATCCGATCCACGCGTGGTCTCCGACGGCCTGGGCGACAAACCCGTCGGTGACTCGGCGGCGGAAGGTACGCAGTCACTGTGACGGCGGCCGGCAATGGTTCGGGGCTCGACATGTACCGCAGCATGCTGCGGATCCGCCTGTTCGAGGAGCAGGTCAACGAGCTGTATCGAGGTGCCAAGATGCCGGGGCTCGCGCACCTCTATACAGGTGAGGAGGCGGTCGCGGTCGGCGTCTGCTCGGCGCTGCGCGACGACGACTACATCACGAGCACCCACAGGGGACACGGCCACTGCCTGGCCAAGGGCGCCAGCGTCGACAGGATGTTTGCGGAGCTCCTTGGCAAGGAGGCCGGGTACTGCAGGGGCAAGGGGGGCTCCATGCACATCGCGGAGCAGGAGAAAGGCAACCTCGGCGCGAATGCCATCGTGGGCGGAAGCGTCGGTATCGCAACCGGGGCGGCCCTTTCGGCGAAGAAGCGGGGGACCGACCAGGTCGCGGTCTGTTTCTTTGGTGAGGGAGCGCTCGGCCAAGGCATCGTCTATGAGTGCATGAACATGGCGGCGTTGTGGAAGCTGCCTGTGATCTACGCATGCGAGAACAACCTCTACAACGAGTACACGCACTACCTCGAGACGACGGCCGGTGACATCGGGCAGCGCGCCCTGGCATTCGGCATTCCATTCCGGGAGGCTGACGGCCAGGACGTGCGGGACGTATATGAAGCTGCTCGGACTGCTGTCGAGCGGGCGCGCACCGGCGAGGGACCGTCGTTTCTTGTCCTGCGGACGTACCGCCAGTACGGACACCACGTTGGCGACATCGATCGCGCCTACTACAGATCCAAGGATGAGGAGCGAAGTTGGGCCGGCGAGCGTGACCCCCTGAAAATCCTGGCGCAGTCGCTCGCCGCCGAGGGCGCGGCGGACGCGGCGGAGTTCAGCCGGATGGAGGAGGAGGTCCGCACCGAGATCGCCGACGGCGTCAAGTTCGCGCTTGAAGCCCCCTATCCCGGCCCAGAAGAAGTGGGCATGCACGTCTACGCCTGAGAGGGCTTGGCCAGGGCCCAAAAGGGCGGTTAGTGGCGGCCGGACCGGGGGAAGAATCAGCCCTAAATGAATCAGCTCAAAACGGCTTTCTGGCTCGTCGCGCTAACGGTCCTGCTGGTGCTCGGCGGCCGGTTGGTGGCAGGCGATATCGGCATGTATTCCGCCCTGGCTTTTGCCGTCCTCATGAACGGCGCGGCGTACTGGTTCAGCGATCGGATTGCGCTGGCGGCGGCACAGGCCCAGGAGGTCGGCCCGGCGGAGGCTCCGATGCTTCACCGGCTCGCGGACAGGCTGGCGTTGCAGTACCACGTACCCAAGCCTCGCGTCTACGTCAGCCCGGATCCCTCACCCAATGCGTTTGCGACCGGGCGCGGCCCGTCGCACGCCGCAATCTGCGTCAACGAAGGGCTCCTCCGCATTCTCGACGAAGAGGAGCTGTACGGAGTGCTCGCGCACGAGTTCGCGCACGTGCGAAACCGTGACATCCTGATCAGCTCGGTGGTGGCAGTGCTCGCCGGCGCCATCACGTTGATCGCGAACATGGCCCAGTGGGCCCTCATGTTCGGTGGTTTCGGCGGGCGCGACGAGCGCGACGGTCAGGGAGCCGGGGGACTCATCGCCGGGCTGTTGATGATCATCCTCGGCCCGATCGCCGCCACCCTCATCCAGCTCGCAGTGTCCCGATCGCGCGAGTTCGAGGCTGACCATACGGGTGCCGAGGTTTCAGGCGATCCGATGGCCCTGGCGTCGGCCCTGCGCAAGCTCGAGCGAGCCACCCAGGTGATACCGGCGCAGACGGCTCAGCCGGCGTTCGCCCACCTGTACATCGTCAATCCGCTCGGAGGCCGGACGCTTTCCGGTTTGTTCAGCACTCACCCGCCCGTGGAGGAGCGGATTCGGAGGCTGGAGGCGATGGCCGGCGGTATGCGCGCCTACTCCTGATCCAGGCGCTCACGACTCCTTAGGAAACCGACCGACCGTGCTTCCGTAAGACGGACGTCTGCTCGTCCGGACGATCGATAGGGATCCCGACAGCCTCAGGCCGGCCGAGCTCAGCCGCCAAACGCATGTGGCGGATGGCTGGGCGCAGATCCCCACGGGCCTCCAGGACCTGGGCATACGCCAGGTGACAGTCACGGAGGCGATTTGGCATCTCGAGCTCCTCGAGAATGCGCACCGCTTCAAGAAAGTGGTTATCTGCTGCCTGGGTATTGCCAAGCCGCTCGTCAAGTTGACCGAGGAGAATCCCAGCCACGGTAAGAACGATTCGCTCACCGACGGCCTCTCCTACCTCCAACGCCTGGTTCAAATAGCTTCGGGCCTCATCCAGGCGGCCCTGTTTCAAACAGACTTCGCCAAGATTGGCGAGGATGAATCCACGACCGCGTCGATTCATGCCAAGCTCCTCGGCCCCGGCCAGAGCGGTCAGGAAATGTCGTTCGGCCGAGTCGATGTGGCCTTCGTGCAGAAGCAAGTTGCCGAGATCATTCTCCACACGGAAGACAGCGCTCGTATCTGATTCCATCGAGTAGAGCGCCAGTGCCAGATCGAAGTGCCGGCGTGCTGTCGCAGGCTGGCGCAGTTGCAGGTAGGCAAGACCGAGACCGTGGTGCATCTTCGCCAGCTGAAGGAGATCCTTCACTGCGCTGGCCGCTTCGACAGCGGACTGGTAGTGGCTTATCGCCAAGCCCCAAGATTCGGCGACGACGAACATGTTGGCCAGGTGGCCCAGGATCCGAGCCTCGAGCTGCTGTGGCGTGGGATCGATTTTCCGGCAACGCTCCAGGGCCAGGTTCGCCAGACCGATCGCGTTCGGATCTTCCAATAAGCCCAAGGCACTCGCTTCCCAGTCGAGCGCATCGACGGCCAACAGCTCGTCTTCCTGCCGCTCGAATTGTGCCCGCGCCGGCGATAGATACAGGAGCGCCTCTTCCGGTTGAACTAGTCTGCAATAGGCCTGGCCCAGATAAAAGCGCGTGAGCGCGAGATCTTCGTCGGCCCACCGCTTGTCCAGCTGGGCAAGGCCCAGCTTGACGACGGCGCCGAAGTCGCGGACGACGGTCAAGGTCTCGAGCTCGCGCAGCTCCTTGTGCCTTTCGGTCAGCTCTGGATGGGCGTCGGGGTCAAGCAGAAAGTAGCTGATGGGCTTGCGCGTCTGGCGGGCGATCACCCGAAGCGTTTGGAGTGACGGTTTGACGCGGCCGTACTCGATTAGATGAATGGCGGTCCGGCTGACGTGGCCCGCCGCGACCTGGGCAAGGCTGAGGCTGGCTTCCAGCCTTGCTTGGCGGACCGAGCCTTCGCGAACGGCTACTCCTTTACGGCGGCCTTTGTAGCGGCTGTCGAGCATGGCGGTAACCATACCGCCACACTCGACACATCTGAGCCGAACTTAACGGCTGAATTTACGGGGTGGGGCCGATCCCTGCTGCCGCAACCGGCACGAATGAGATCGCGATGGCCACCACCGTAAGGAACAACGAGAGCATTAGCTTGCGCATTGCGCACCTCCAGTTACGGGATGCCGCGAGTGTCGTTTGAGTTGACGATCGGTGTCAACTCAAAGCTCGATCCGGCGGTGCTTTCTTTGCGCAGTGTTGCCTGGCTACAAGTCGGAAGGGCCCATCCCTTCCCCATCAGGGACGGGGGAGCCGGCCCTTAAAGGCGTCTACTCGCGCTCAAACCTGCGATAGCCACGAACGGGATTCCAGGATTCGACCACAAGGCGAGTGCCGGCTTCGTTCAAGCGTGTGATCACGGCCTCCTGGACGTCGATGAGGAATCTGTGGGCGGCGGCACCAGACTCGACTGCGACAGCGGTGCCGGCGATCTTTGCCTCGCCCTTCCAGGCTGCTGGACTGTCGGCGGGCGGGTCATGGGTCGGGCCGTGGATGGCGACTCGCGGATCGCGGAGCAGATCCTGCGCTTTCACAGCGCCGCTCATCGACCCGATGCGCAATTGCCCATCGGCAAACTCGACCTCGGTGCCGCTGATTCGCGGCGAGCCGTCACCGCGCAGAGTGGCCATGGTGAGATGCCTGCGCGATGCCATCAGCGCCCGCACCCGCGAAGCAAATTCGGGCTCAGCCGCCTCGAACTCGGTCCACGACGCCACGGCGCTTGAGGATACCTAGGGCAGGGCCAGGGACTCGCCGTTCAGGGTCGCCTTCAGCTCCACCGCGACTGGCGCGCGAAACGTCTGCGCCGCATGGCAGGCACGCTCGGCATGAGCGATCAGCCGCTTGACCTGTGACTCCGGTGCAGAACTCTTGACCTTCAGGTCGAAGGTCACCTGTTGAAACGCACCGGGCGGCCCGCCGAGGTCGTACTTGTCCGCGACGCTGAACGTGGCACGAACGTCCACGGCCGCTTCTTCAATCGGCACATCGTAGAGTGGCGAAAACTTCGCCAGCTGGGTGAGCAGTCAAAAGGCTGCCCCGGCGACGACGTACTGGAGCGGCGCCGGCGCAAGATCGTCGCCTCCACGCTCTGGCGGCTCGTCAGACTCGAGCCGGAACCGGCCGACCCGGCCGACCATGTGCATGTCCTTGTCGATGTGCGCGACGGCTCTCTGGGTGAGGACCGGAACGTTGCGGGTGTTGGCCCGCATCGCGTCGTACGCCTTCTTCATCCTGTCGAGGTCGACCCTGGTCGGTTTCTTGTCCACGCCGAGAACCTTAGGCCAACGCTATTCGTACTCAGCGACGGCGTCCGGTGTGATGGGCTCAATCAGCTCAACCGCGACGTTCAAAGTCATCTGACGACGGTTAGGTTCGGGTGTCGCGATCCCGGGTCAGCCGGCCCAGTTGAAGGGCGCGGAGAAAGCGCTCTTCCCTGCGTTCTTGAATTCCATTCCGAACGCCTTGATCTTCGACGCGGTCGGGCGCGCGATCGTAATCGTCGAGTTCGACGGATGGAACACACCCGTCAGCTTGGTGGTCTCCCCGCCCTCCTGCGCGACGAAATCCTCGACCTCGATGGCGACCGCGTCGCCGATCCGGATACTGTGGCGTCTGCCATCGTCCGCGTATTCGATCGGTAGGCGTTCGATACCGAGAAGCTCGCCGATCAGCGGCGCGAGACTTGCCATCGGACCGCCCGCCTGGCCGGCAAACACGCCGGTGAGCTTGTCCGCCTGCTCTTTCGAAGCCTTGTCGTCGATGATCAGGCCAACTCGCCAGCCGCCATCCAGCATTTTCTTCGGTGAGTCGGCCACGACCGAAACGCTCCGACCGCTGACGTCAACGCCGTCCACCTCGCCACGTTCGACGTGGTAATTGAGGATGACATGGCAGCGGTCGCCGGTCGCAGGTGAAGCGAAGCTGGTCACCGTGCACGGGCAGACCCAGTCGCAGTTGCAGTTTTCGAAATAGGTCCCTTCGAGCTTCCATGCCATCGCCGTCCCCTCCGACCGTGTCTTGCCTGGTTCCACAGAGAGTAGGCGCACGACTTCAGGCCGTCAAGGATGCTCTAGCTCAACGTTGAGGCGGCCAGCACTTTGACGCTCGCGTAGATGGTCCGCAAGTGGGGGACCGGCACATCAAGGCGGGCTGCCAGCTCCACCACGGAGCCAACGATCGCGTCGATCTCCATCGGCCGGCCTGCTTCGAGATCCTGGAGCATCGATGTCTTGTGAGCGCCGACGCGCGCTGCGCCTCGAATTCGCTGGTCGATCGTGATCGGCATCTCAACTCCCAGCCGGCGCGCGACGGCATCGACCTCTTCCATTGCGGCTCGCACGACCGGGGACAGCACGGGGGATTCAGCCATCTGGCCCAGGCTCGCCCGCGTGAGCACGCTGAGCGGATTGAAGACAGCGTTGCCCATCAGCTTTACCCAGAGCTCCTGTCGAACCCTGGATTGCACGGGCGCCTTGAGTCCCGCGCTCGCGAGCAGACTCGAGAGCGCAAGGATGCGCGGTGTCTGGGCGCCGTCAAGCTCGCCGAGAGAGAACTTTTCTCCCTCGACGTGGCGCACGATGCCCGGCCCCACGACGCTGGTCGCCGGATAGACGATGCAGGCGATGACGCGGTCGGGGTTGATCGTGCGGGCGACCAATCCCCCGGGGTCAACTGTTTCGAGATGAGTCCCTTCGAGCTCGCCCCCGTGACGCTGGAAGTACCACCAGGGGATGCCATTCTGTGCGCTGACAACGGCGGTGCCGACGTCCAGGTTGGCCGCCAAACGTTCCGCGATCGCGGGCACGCTGTGTGCCTTCAGGGTGACGAAAACGGCATCCGCTCCGCGCAGAGCGCCGAGGTCATCGGTCGCGTTCACACGTACGGTGGTTTCGCCGTCCGGTTCAATTAGCCGCAGGCCCGTCTCGGACATGGCCTTGAGATGCGGGCCTCGCGCGATGAGCACTATCTCGGCGCCTGTCATCGCGAGGCGGGCGCCGAGGAAGCCCCCAGTGGCGCCCGCGCCAAGGATCGCGACCTTCACTGGTGGGTGAACTGCTCGGCGACGAAGCGGCGCTGGACCTTGCCGGTAGGCGTTTTCGGAATCTCTTCGACGATGTGAAGATGCCTCGGCACCTTGAAGTCCGCCAGTCGCTCCCGGCAAAAGATGAGGAGCTCTTTCTCGGTAATCGGCTGGTTGAGCACCACGGCGGCGGCGACCTCCTCGCCCCAGGTCGCGTGCGGGACACCAAAACTGACCGCCTCCTTGACTGCTGGATGCGCTTCAAGCACCTCATCGATCTCGCGCGGCGCGATCTTCTCTCCGCCGCGGTTGATGAGCTCCTTGATGCGGCTGAGCAAACGCAGATATCCGTCTCGATCCAGCACCCCCAGGTCACCGGTACGAAACCAGCCTCGCGTGAACGAGCTCGCGTTCGCGTGCGGATTGTTCTCATAACCTTCGATCACGTTGGGTCCTCGGACAGCCACCTCCCCGTTGGCCCCCGGGAGAAGCTCGTCTCCCGCCTCGTCGAGGATCGCTATCTCGACCCCGGTTCCGCGTCCGACGCTGCCCGGCTCGCGGCGATCCGGGGGTAGTGGGTTCGACGCCATCTGGTGACTGGCCTCGGTCATGCCGTAAGCCTCCAGTACAGGTACGCCAAAGCGTTCCTCCATCAGCTGCATCTGCGCAGGAGAAAGCGCTGAGCTGCATGAGCGAACGAACCGCAGGCGCTCGCAGCCTGGCGGTCGCTTGTCTTGGAGCCGGGACAGGATCAGCTGATGTGGCGTCGGCGAAGCGCTGAACCAGGTGGGCAGCGCTGCCTCCATCAGGGGACGAAAGCCGAGCGGGTTGAAGCGTCGCGGCACGACCACTGTGCCGCCCGAACCCAATGTCGCAAGTGCAGAGGCAACCAAGCCGTGCACATGAAACAGCGGCATGATGCAAAGGGAGACGTCGTCCGCCGACAGTTCGTACGACTGAATGATGTTGCGTGCCGAGGTGATCAGGTTTCGGTGGCTCAGCGGCACCCGCTTTGGCCGGCTCGTGGTACCGCTGGTGTGCAGGACCAGTGCTGTGGCTTCGAGATCTGCCGCGTCGATTGAATCCGCCTGCCTGTGCACCTCGTGGTTGCTCAGCTGGAGCCGGCCGTCCGGATCCAGCTCTACCTCGATCACCTTGCCGCCGGCCGGAAGGGCCTGGCGCGCCGCGGCAGCCTCGCCTGGCGGCACCAGCAGGAACCGGGCGCCGGTGTCCTCGAGGTAGAAGCGAAACTCGTCTTCTTTGTAGCCGGGATTGAGCGGACAGCAGACCCCGATCATCGATGTGGCCAGAAACAGGAGAACGGCTTCTGGTCCGTTCGGAAATACCATCGCGACGCGATCGCCTGGCGCGACTCCATGAGACACCAGCGCGATGACCACTTGATCGGTCAGCTCTCGCAGACGGCCGTACGTCAGGGCGGGGCCGTCAGGCACGACCAGCGCGGCTTTGTCGGTCTCGCCCTGGTCCAGGAAAGCCGTGATGTTCGTGCTCTGTCCCATCCTCATAGAACAGCTATCAGAATATCGAGGGCCACCAACCGGGAAGAGTCAGCTCTTCGCGCTGACGAACGCCATCGCTTCGTTGGCAAGAGCCGGCCAGTGTTTTCTCGAACTGGGGGACAACGCGAACCACTCGCGCATCGGTTTGCCCTTTCCCGCATCGAAATGTTCGCCCTCTCGAGTCTCGACAAGCTCGGTGACCCGCTCGCGCGGAAGCTTGAGGACGAGCCTCTCCCTCACGAGCATCGCGAAGATCTTGCCGTTCACCTTCAGCTGTCCGGTCGATCCGAAGCCCTTGCCTTCGCCGATTCGCGCCGAGGGTGAGCTGGAGAGGATGGACCTCACCAGAGAGTCATACCGCTGCTCAGGTGTCACGCGGCGCGTTCACAGCTCATAGCGGAATGTGCCAGTTTAAGGCTGGGAGCGACCAGGTTGGGCCATCCCGACCGTGGGCTCGGGCTGCAGGCGCGAGCCTTATGATCGACGTGGGTGGGAGAGGCCAGGGTTACCAGCTCGGACGCACCTCGAGTTGAAGCCGGGTGAGACGATTCATGTCATCTGAGGAGAGAGGCTGATGAGCGAACCCAGATTCGATGGTCACGCCATCGAGACGATGCAGGTCGAGGAGCGGCGCTTCAAGCCGTCTCCGGAGTTCAGCCGGCAGGCCAACGCACAGCCCGATATCTATAGCCTCGGCTTCGACGAGTTCTGGACGAAAGAAGCCGAACGGATCACTTTCTTCGAGCCCTGGAAGCAGCTCTACGAGTGGAAGCCGCCTTATGCCAAGTGGTACATCGGCGGCAAGCTCAACGTCTGCTACAACTGCGTCGACCGGCATGTGGAGCGCGGCCAGAAGGACATGGTCGCCTACTTCTGGGAAGGCGAGCCGGACAACGATCGCCGCACGATCACGTTCGGCGACCTCCAACGCGAGGTCGTCCGCCTCGCCAACGGGCTGAAGAAGCTGGGGGTCGGTAAGGGGACCCACGTCGGGATCTACATGGGAATGATTCCGGAGCTGCCGGTGGCGATGCTCGCCTGCACGCGCATCGGTGCACCCTTCACGGTCGTGTTCGGCGGCTTCAGCGGAGAGTCCCTCTCAGGTCGTCTCAACGACATGCAGTGCGAGCTGCTGATCACCCAGGACGAGGGCTGGCGCAGGGGCAATCGGGTGCCGCTCAAGGTCAACGCTGACGCGGCTCTCGATTCCGCGCCGACGGTCAGGACCTGCATCGTGGCCAGGAGAACCGGGGGCGACGTGAATATGAAGGCAGGACGCGACGCCTGGCTCCACGACATCCTCGAGGGGGTCAGCGACGATCCGGACTCTTGCCCGTGCGAGCCCATGGATTCGGAAGACCTGCTCTACCTCCTCTACACGAGCGGTACCACGGCCAAGCCCAAGGGCATCATCCACACCACTGCCGGCTACCTCGTCGGTGTGTCGACGACCCACCACTACATCTTCGACATCAAGCCGGACTCGATTTTTTGGTGTGCCGCCGATATCGGTTGGGTGACCGGGCACAGCTACATCGTTTTCGGCCCTCTCGCCAATGGCACCACCGGCATCATCTACGAGGGCACACCCGACCATCCGGACAAGGACCGCTGGTGGCAGATCGTCGAGCGGTACAAGCCGGACATCCTGTACACGGCCCCGACGACCATCCGAACTCACATGAAGTGGGGCCCTGAGTACGCGGCCAAACACGACCTGAGCTCGCTGCGCCTGCTCGGCACGGTCGGCGAGCCGATCAACCCCGAAGCCTGGGTCTGGTATCGCGAGCACATCGGCGGCAATCGCACGCCGGTGGTCGACACGTGGTGGCAGACGGAGACAGGCATGATCCTAATTACGCCTCTGCCCGGCATCACGACCCTCAAGCCCGGGTCGGCGACCAAGCCGTTCCCGACCATCGATGCCGCGGTCTACAACGAGGCCGGTGACGAGGTGCCCCCGGGGGGTGGCGGCTACCTGGTCATCCGCAAGCCGTGGCCGGCCATGCTGCGCGGCATCTACGGCGACCCGGAGAGGTATCAGAAGACGTACTGGGATCGCTGGAAGGACACCTACTTCGTCGGCGACGGCGCGCGGGTCGACGAAGACGGCGACTTCTGGCTGCTCGGCCGGGTCGACGACGTGATGAACGTCTCGGGACACCGGATCTCGACCATCGAGATCGAGAGCGCCCTGGTGAGCCATCCCGCGGTTGCGGAGGCCGCTGTCGCCGGCCGCAACGACGCCCAGACTGGCCAGGCTATCGTCGCTTTCGTAACGCTCAAGGGTGGTCGCGAGGGCTCGCCGGCGATGCTGCGCGAGCTGCGCGACCACGTCGGCAAGGTGATCGGCAAGTTCGCCGCCCCCGCCAACATCCTGTTCACTCCGGAGCTGCCGAAGACGCGCTCAGGCAAGATCATGCGCAGGCTTCTGCGCGACGTCTCAGAGAACCGACCGCTCGGTGACACCACCACGCTGGCCGACCCGGCGGTCGTGGCCGAGCTCGCTCGGCGCGGCAGGGAAGAGGCCGGCAAGGACGAGCAGTAGAGGCTTAAGCAGCTCCTGAAAGCGATTGCAGCAGCACTGCGTTGTGCAAGGCGACGATTGCCAGCGCGACGGTCGTCACGCGAATCGCCGAGAGGGTGAAAACGTAGACCCAGCCGGCGCCCGGCCGATCGTGCCGGACCCATAGAACCGCCAGCAGGACAGCGGTGGCACCTGCCGCGACGAGCGCGAGCTTCACGATGATGAACAACGCCATGCCGCCTTCGTTAAGCACTGCCGCGCTGATCGGCATCGACTCAACCGCCCCGCGGGCGCGGCCAAGATCGGTGGTCAGGATATCCATCGCCTCGATGGCTCCGAGCAGGCTTATCCAGACGAAACTCGACCGGAACCCCGCGCGCATCTTCGACCCTCAAACCCAACCCCGACAGCCATTGAGGGTGCCGAGTCCCCTCCTTCAAGGACCAGGACGCCGCCTCGACATCCACAGTACCCGTTTCCACAAAACGCGTACATGGGACAGATCACCCAGGCCTTAGTTGTTTGGTGCTGAGGCTCCAGGGCTCGCACCGGGGCGTGCGGGTCCGCGCCCGCCAAATCCCGTTGCGCATGTGCCTGACGGTCCAGCAGGCGTGATCGCGATCGAGGTCGCCTGGACTGTGCCGGCCGAGTCCCGGGTGCCGTTGGCGCGCAGGCATTGACCTGTCTGCAGGTCGCTAACTGACGCTGACAACATCCTGCTGATCGTCGCCGTTGTCGGAACCGTGATCGTCTGGCTGCCGCTGCTGGCGGTCATCACCGTGATCGAGACGCCAACGACGCCCGTCACCTCACCACTGACTGCGGGCATGACCGGCTGGCCTGACGGCGCCGCCCGTGGGGAAGCGTCCGGTGATGCATTGGGAGACGCGTTGGGACCAAACCGCCCAGTCCCGCATCCGGTCGAGGGCCTGGGGGACAGTCGCACGGTGGTTGCAGTCAACATGCCGGCCGAATCCTTCTGGCCCGTGGCGATAAGGCACAAGCCGGGCACGATGTCGGCCAGCACCGCTGTGGAAGTGCGAGAAAAAGTCGTTGTGCTGCTGATCGTGACTGTGACGTCACCGGTAGCACCGGTCAGGATCAGGGTCTGGCCGTTTACCTGAACCAGCTGGCCGGAGGCGCCATTGCGGAATTGGGCTCCACCCCGTCCTGGGCTGGGCGAGGTAGTCGCAGCATTTGCGGTGCCGGGCGCGCTCCCGCACGCGGCAGCCACCAATCCAGCAGCGAGGACGACCATTGCTAAAGCGCGATTCATTGCGTGTTGTTACCTCCGCACTATTGAGCCCGCAGCGCTTCGATGGGCGCGAGCCGGGCCGCGCGCAGCGCTGGATAGACACCGAAAACAAGGCCGACGGCCACCGCGACGCCGACCGCGACAAGCACTGGCAGCGGAGTGATGGTCACCGCGATGTTGGCAGCCCGCGGGACGACATAGCCCACGGCCAAACCGGTCCCGACGCCGAGCAATCCACCCACGGCCGTCAACATCGCCGCCTCTATGACAAACTGGCGGAACAGGTCAACGGGAGTCGCGCCCAGCGCCTTCCGCAAGCCGATCTCGCTGGTTCGCTCGGTGACCGAGACCAGCATGATGTTCATCACGCCGATCCCGCCGACGAGCAGCGAGATCGCGGCGACACTGGCCAGGAGAATCGTCAGAGTCTGCGTCACCGCTTGAGCTGTGCTGAGCACCTGGGTCTGCGTGGTGATGGTGAAGTCCGCCTGAGACGGATCCTGGATGTGGTGCGTCTGCAGCAGGATCTGGTTGGCCTCGAGGTATGCCGAACCGATCGTGCTCGCGCTGGTTGCGCTGAGCAGGATCCTCTGCACGCTGCCGCTGCCGCCGAACAGCTCGTCCTGGGCGGTCGTGATCGGCACGACACCGAGGTCGTCCGGGTTCCCGAATCCCTGGCCGCCCGAAGCCGCAAGCACGCCGATCACCTGGAACGGAATCTGTCGCACCATCACGATGTCGCCGACGCCCGCTCCGAGGTTTGCGGCCGTGGTCGAGCCGAGCACGATGACTTGCGCCCGCGTCGCGACGTCATTTGCGTTGATGAACGTGCCGCTGTTAATGGTCCGTGTGTTGGTGACGAGCCACCCTTCCGTGCTGCCGGAGACGGTCGTGCTCCAGTTGCTCGATGCGCTCACGAGGGACAGCCGGCCCTGGGAGACAGGTGCGACAGCCACGATGTCGGGGGCGCTTTGCCTGTCCTGCAGCCCTGCGACGTCCGCCATGCTCAGCGTGGTCGCGCTTCCGGCGCCACCGAAAACTCCGGACGTAACAGTGCTTCCGGCGGAGATCGTCAGCAGGTTCGTTCCGAGTGACGTGATGCGTGCCGTGACACTGTCGGACGAGGCCTGGCCGATGCCCACCGTAGCGATCACGGCTGCCACCCCGAACAGGATGCCGAGCGTCGTCAGCACCGAGCGAAGGCGGTGCCCCAACAGGCTGCGCAGCCCGGTCTCGATCGTATGGAGCAGGCTCACGCGGCAACCTGGTCGACCAGCTGGCCATCTCGCACGTGCACGGTCCGCTTCGCCACCGGGGCAACCTCTGGGTCGTGCGTGATGATGATGATGGTGCGGCCCTGCTCATTGAGCTCTCGCAGCACCGCAAGGACATCACGGCTCGACGCCGTGTCCAGGTTGCCGGTGGGCTCGTCGGCAAGAATGAGACCCGGGTCGGTAACCAGCGCCCGAGCGATGGCCACCCTCTGCTGCTGCCCTCCAGACAGCTGACCTGGCCTGTGGTTGATGCGATCGGAAAGGCCCACCTGCTCAAGGGCCTGCAGCGCCAGGCGCCGCCGGTCGCCGACGCTCCTGTAAAGGAGGGGCAGCTCGACGTTTCGCCATGCGGAGAGCTTTGAGAGCAGCTGGAACTGCTGGAAGACAAAGCCGATCCTCCGGTTGCGGACGTGGGCCAGCTCAGTTTCGTTAAGCCGGCTCACGTCCTGCCCCGCAAACCAGTAGCGGCCGGACGAGGGCGTGTCCAGACAGCCAAGGATGTTCATCAGCGTCGACTTGCCGGAACCGGACGGTCCCATCACGGCGAGAGATTCGCCCGATGCAACGGTCAGCGAGAAATCCCGCAAGGCCGCGACCATGGCGTCACCCGTTCCATAGATCTTGGTGATCGACTCCAGGCGGATCAGGTCGTCGGTCTCCACCCGCTAGCCGCCGCCTCCGCGGACTGCGCCACCGCCACGGTTTCCGCCGCCGCCGCCAAGCACGCTGTTGCCGTTGCTGCTGGGCACCGAGCTGGTGATGACGGCGATGACGACAACCTGGTTCAGCTGCAGACCGGAGACGATCTGAATCCGGGTTGGGTCAGATGCGCCGGTCTGAACTGAGATAGAGCTCGGCACTCCGTTGACGAGCACCTGGACGGTGCTACCCGAGGCGGTCGTGTGAACGGCGCTCGTCGGCACGGTGAGCACGTGAACGACCTGGTTGATGACGATGTTGACCGAGGCGGACATTCCCGGCCGGACCGCGTTGCTGGTATCCGTGAGCTGCGCGGTGACCGCGAACGTGGCGACACCAGATGAGACGGTGGCCGCGGGCGCAATGGAGGTGATCTTTCCCGGCAACGCCTGGGTCGAGCCGGCCGGCGTGACCTGCGCGCCCTGTCCGACTGCAACCAGGTTCACCTGGGAATCGCTAACTGTCCCGGTGACGTTGTATGAACCCGGCGAGAAGATCACGATCGCGTAGGTCGTGCCGCTGGTGGAGACCGCCTGGCCGGCCTTGACATTGACCTGGGACACGATGCCGGGGATCGGCGCGGTGAGGGTTGTGCCGTCGACCTGATGCTGCAAGGAGTCGACGTTCACCTGGTCGATCTGGATCTGGGCGTCATCCATCTGGATGGTCTGGGGAGTAGCGCTTGTCTGCAGCGATGCCAGTGAACTCCTGGCCGCGGAGTACTGCTGCTGCATGGAGGCGAGCGAGGCGGCCGCCTGGTCGTTGCTCTGCTGAGCTTTTGCGGTCGTCGCGGCCAGAGTGCTCTTGGCGCTGTCGAGGGTGGCCTGGTCCTTGGCCAGGGTCTGCTGGTCCGCCGCCAGCTTGGCCTGGTCAGCGCTGACCTTCGTCGTGTCGGCGCTGCAGGTCGGCGAAGGTGGTGTGGCGCCGCAGTCCGTGGCCATGGTCGCCTGGTCGGCGGTCAGGGTCGCGTTGTCCTGAGCGACCACCGCCTGGTCGGCGTTGACCGTGTTCTGCGCCGCGGTCACCGGGACCTGGGCGGCTGCCACCGACTGGGCATTGATCGCCTGAGTGTCGGTCAGGCTGGTCTGGGCGTTGCTTACGGCGACCTGTGCGGAAGCGACGGCATTCTGACCCGAGGTCAGGTTCTGGGCCGTCGCGCCGGCCCTGTCCTGCGACAGCTTGGCTTGAGCGCTGGACAGCGTTGCCTGTGCCTGCAGCAGCTGGGCCGAAAGCAGCGTCGAATCGACCGTGGCGAGGGGGGTGCCAGTGCCGACGGCGTCACCGACCTTCACGGACACCGATTGCACGGTGCCGGCGGACGCGAAGTTGAGGTCAGCCTCACTGACCGGCGACAGGTTGCCCGCCATTCCGATGGTCTGGGTGATGGTCCCGTAGGTGACGAGGGCGGTTCGATATGTGGTCGTCACCTTCGAGGCCTGGGCGTACACGATCGTGCCGCCGAGGACGGCCGCTCCCAGCACGAGTACCGCGAGCACTCTCCTGCTGAGGAGGCTTCTAAGTCGTACGTTTCTCATGCGTCACGGGCTCAGCAAGGGTCCCGCCATCGCCTTAGAGAATCCTGTGGGACCGCTCACAGGTAGCTGGGATCGGTCGGAGTGATGTCCCTTCGGTCGCTAACCTGCAGACGCCTGCAGCACCACCACAGACCTGGCAGAAGTCGTGATTCTGCCGGCCACCTCAGGCGGGTCCGTCTCTGGCTGCAGCCTGGCCGTATTGACGACCATGCGCCATGCCGTCCCGTATTCGCCCGGGATGGTCCATCGGACATCTCCCGAGTGCGCGTTGAACAGCAGGATGAACGAATCGTCCGTGATCGACCGCCCGCGTTCGTCGGGCGTCTGAATGGCCGTGCCATTCACGAAGACCCCAAGAGATCGCGCGTGACTTACCGCCCAGTCTTTGTCGGTCATCGAGCGGCCGCTGGGCTTGAACCAGCCGATGTCCACGGTGCCGCGGATCGGGCGGCCGTGAAACCAGCGCCGGCGCCGAAACACCGGGTGATCGCGACGGAACGCAATTACCCAGCGGGTGAATGCAAGCAGCGGCTCGTCGATCGAGGACCAGTCCACCCATGACAGCTCGTTGTCCTGGCAGTACGCATTGTTGTTGCCCTTTTGGGTCCGGCCCAGCTCGTCGCCGCCGAGCAGCATGGGAACTCCCTGGGCGAAAAAGATCGTGGCCAGGAAGTTGCGCTGCTGCTGTGCCCGGAGAGTGAGTATCTCCGGATCGTCGGAGTCACCCTCCGCTCCGCAGTTCCACGATCGGTTGTGAGACTCGCCGTCCCCGTTTGACTCGCCGTTGGCTTCGTTGTGCTTCTGGTTGAAGGAGACGAGGTCCCGCAGGGTGAAGCCGTCGTGGGCGGTCACGAAGTTCACGCTGGCGAAGGGCCGGCGGGTGTCGTTCTGGTACAGGTCGGAGCTGCCCGTCAGGCGTGAGGCGAACTCCGCAACGGTGGAAGGTTCGCCCCGCCAGTAGTCGCGCACGGTGTCTCGGTAATGGCCGTTCCATTCCGACCACAGAGCCGGGAAGTTGCCCACCTGGTAACCGCCTTCGCCGATGTCCCACGGCTCGGCGATGAGCTTCACTCGGCTCACCACGGGGTCCTGCTGGATCAGGTCAAAAAAAGTCGACAACCGATCGACCTCGTGGAACTCACGCGCGAGTGTTGCCGCCAGGTCGAACCGAAAGCCGTCCACATGCATCTCCGTGATCCAGTAGCGGAGCGAGTCCATGATCAGCTGCAGCGTGTGTGGGTGGCTCACGTTCAGGCTGTTGCCGGTGCCTGTCGTGTCGTAGTAGAAGTTCGGCGCTTTGGGGACCAGGCGGTAGTAGGCACGATTGTCGATGCCTTTGAAGCACAGCGTCGGGCCCATGTGATTGCCTTCGGCGGTGTGGTTGTAGACGACGTCGAGGATCACTTCGATGCCGGCCTCGTGGAGCGTGCGAACCATGGCCTTGAATTCGTTGACCTGCTCGCCGCGCTGTCCGGTGCTCGCGTATCCGTTGTGGGGCGCGAAGAACCCGATGGTGTTGTAGCCCCAGTAGTTGCGCAGAGAGCGCTCGAGGAGGTAATGGTCCTGCACGAATTGATGGATCGGCATGAGCTCCACCGCCGTCACGCCGAGCGAGAGAAGGTGCTGGATGACCGCCGGGTGAGCAAAGCCTGCATATGTCCCGCGGAGAGCCTCCGGCACGTCGGGATGGCAGCGTGTGAAGCCCTTCAGATGGGCCTCGTAGATGACGGTCTCATGCAGCGGCGTTTCGGGTGAGCGATCGCTGCCCCAGTCGTAGTGCGGGTTGTGGACTACGGACTTGAAAACGTGCGGTGCGCTGTCCTCGAGGTTGACAGCTCCCTCGTGAACCAGGTCGTGCGAGTAGCACGACGGGTTCCAGTCGATGTCGCCTTCTATGGCGCGCGCATATGGGTCGAGCAAGAGCTTTCGTGGATTGCAGCGGATGCCCTCGTCTGGGTCGTACGGTCCGTGGACTCGATAGCCATAGCGTTGGCCAGGTCCGACGTTGGGTAGGTAGGCATGCCAGGAGAAGGCATCGACCTCCTCGAGCCGCACCCTGCTCTCCTCGCCGGCGTCGTCGAAGAGGCACAGATCGACGGACTCGGCGACTTCAGAGAAGAGGGCGAAGTTAGTGCCGGTACCATCGAATGCCGGTCCTAGAGGATAGGCGCGGCCAGGCCACACCTCGAAGCGATCAGACACGCACGGTCAGGGTTTCGAGGATCACGAAGCTCCAAAGCTGAAGTCCTGGCTGAATGCAGCCGGGTGTGCGGTCAGATTACCGGGTATGGGAGCTGCGGCGTTCTCTGAAGGGCCGGTCAGACGGTCACGACCAACTTGCCGCGAGCGTGGCCGTCGGCACTCTTATCGATCGCTTCGCCTGCCCTTTCCAGCGGATACGTTGAGATGTGAGGCGCTTTCACCTTGCCTGCTTCGACGAGGCGCGCGAGCTGATTCAGTGATTCCGTGGTGGTGCTTGTCCTCACGTTCGTGCCGGTGATGTTGCGCTTGGCGAGCTCTTCGGCGTTGGCGGCACCCCGCATCGAAGACACCCGGCCACCTTCGCGGATCAGTACGGTCAGCGGTGCAAGACCTTCCGCTGTGCTGACTGTGTCGACGATGGCGTCAACCGCGGAGTGTTTCGCCTTGACCGCGGCCACAACATCCTGTGATGTGTAATCGATCACCTCGTCGGCGCCCAGCTTCTTCACATACTCTGCATTCGCAGGCCCTGCAACGGCGATTACGTGCGCACCATTGGCTTTGAGAACCTGAACCGCAAAGCTGCCAACCCCTCCTGCGGCGCCGACCACCAACACTGTCTGGCCGGGCTTTGGGTCGACGGCTTCGACCGCCTCGACCGCCGACACGCCGGCCAGCGGAAACGCCGCGGCCTCGATCGCTCCGATCCCAGCCGGCCTGTTGGCGATGGACCCGGCCGAGGCGATCACATACTCGCCGACGCTGCCTCGACCAAGCGTCGTCTTGCCCACGACTCCGAATACAGAATCGCCGATCTTGAAGCCGTTCACGCCGGGTCCGACGGCGTCGACTGTACCCGAGAGGTCCATGCCGGGAACGATCGGGAACTCATGCGGTGCCCGGTCCTTGAGAAAACCCTTCGTGACGAACACGTCCATGGGGTTGATGGCCGCAGCCGCCACCTTGACCCGGACCTCGCCTTCCGCCGGATCAGGGACAGGAAGGTCTTGAACCGAGCCTGGCTTGCCGAACTCGTCGAGCGCGAATACCTTCATTGCCAATGCCTCCAGGTTGAAAATAGTTGCGCAATCAACAACCTGGCAAGCGTCCCGTTTCATCCATGATGAGCTCATGCCGGCGCTGATCTCCCAGGACGGTCGGTGGTGGTGGGACGGCACCCAGTGGCGCACGCGACTGGTTGAAGGCCAGCTCGACCTGTTCTGGTTCACCAGCACTCCTGAGTGGTTCACGCGAGTCATCGTCACGGGGCTGATCGGCCTGATCCCCATCGTGGGGGCGATCAACTTGCTCGGTTGGACGCTGGCGGCTAACGATATGGTCCGCCGCGGCTGGAAAGAGCTGCCGCCGGCGGGCTTCCAGCACCTCGAACGCGGCGTGGCCCCATTTGTCGTCGGGCTTGTCTACGCGGTGGCCCTCTTCCTGGTCGTCGGCGTCCTTGTGTTTACGACGATCCTGCTGGCTACGTCTGGGCGGCCCCAGGCCGTCCTCGCGATTGCGGTCGCGCTGCTGATCTTTCTGCTGGTGATCGCGTGGTGGCTGGTGTCGCTCTACCTGCTTGCGGCTGTGCTGATGGCCTCCGACCGGCTCGGTCTCGCCAAGGCGGTCGACCCGACGCGCCTCTTCGCCCTGGCTCGGGCCAACCACGAGATCTCCCTACACGTGGCGCTGATCTACGCGGCGGCGACCATCGCCATCGGCGTGATCACGCTCCCCGTCTCCATCTTCATCCCGTTCGGTGCGTTCCTGGTGGCGCTCGCCCTGCCAGCCGTCTACGCCATCATCGTCCCGAGTCTTGCCGCCTTCCGCGTCGAGCCGGCAGCCGCCCCGCAGGTCTAAGGTCAGGCCCGTCTTCTACTTGCTTGGGTTGCCTGGGTCGGACTTGCGCACTGCCTTGTCGACCTGGTCGCCAAGTTCGCGGAACGTCTCGGCCAGGGCCGATCCGAAAGAGCGCGCCGCCTGCTTGGTCCGCGACCGCACCTCTGCGTCGCGCGTCGCGGTCTCGAGCGAGTTGAACACTGTGTCGGCTGCACGCCCGAGCTGCTCCAGGGAGCGAGTCAGCTCTGCCTTTTTCTTGTCGTCGTCAGCATTCTTGTAGTGACGCCGCAGCTCTCCTGCCAGGCCCTGGATGTCAGCCTCGAAACGATCCCAAGCTTTCCGGGTGTTATCGGTGCCCACTACATTCCTCCTAGTCAATGCGCGCCTTTAGCCTAGGCTCGGCGCGACTTGTGACCGTTGAGCGTTTCTACGCGCGCGTGCCAGTGCGCGCGCCGGTACCTGAACCCCTGTAGGTGATCGTTGATCATCGGCAGGTTGGTCAGCTGAGCCTCACGCCTGGCCGCGTGGGATAGTTTCGGCAGCATCTTTCGAGCTGACTGAGAAGCTGTTCTTCCAAATCCGAAAGCTAGGTCCGAGAGGTCTCATCCCACTCTGGGTGCTTGCGGAATAGGCCGCCCCAGCCAAGGTGGAACCAGTGCTGCTCACGGTAAGGGGACAGTGCGGAGACGTCGGCTTCGGTCAGATCGGTCACCACGTGCTTCTCGGTGATCTTCTTGATTCGCACCGCGGGTATCTCCAGCGGTGATCCACCTCTTCCGCGCTTGACCACGATGCCGTGAAAGATGTCCTCCTTGTCGTCAGCGAGCAGGGACTCGGCAGTTCCGACCTCTGACCCGTCGGCCGCCACCACGACCGCCCGGTACGGCATCGCACGCCACGCCACAGCTGTTTCGTCTTCGAACATGAATACAACGATAGAACGTCCAAGGTGCAACACTCCCTGCCGTCACGCAATGAACGCGCTGCTCACGGATCTTTACGAGCTGAACATGGTGGCGAGCTATCTGCGCCGTCGCATGAACGGCACGGCTACTTTCAGCCTTTTCGTGCGCCGGCTGCCGGACACGCGAGGGTTCATCGTCGCCGCCGGCGTTGAGTCTTGCCTTGACTTTCTCGAGCAGCTCCGGTTCGAAGAGGATGACCTTCGCTACCTGGGCGACGGCCTCGGGTTCACCGCTGCTGACCTGGAAGCTTTCAGGCGGTTTCGCTTCACGGGCGACGTTTGGGCGATTCCGGAAGGCCGCATCGCATTCGCGGGCGAGCCGCTGGTCGAGGTGACGGCGCCACTGCCGCAGGCGCAGCTGATCGAGACTTTCCTGCTCAACCGCGTGACGTACGAGTCGACCATCGCGAGCAAGGCGGCGCGGTGCGTGATCGCTGCGGCCGGCCGCGACGCCGTCGATTTCTCCTTCCGGCGCACACACGGGATCGAGGCCGGGATCGACGTTGCGCGCCTATCGGCCATGGTGGGTTTCGCGGCGACGAGCAACGTGGAGGCGGCCAGGCGTTTTGGCCTGGTCGCGGCCGGCACGATGGCGCACTCCTACGTCGAAGCGTTTTCGAGCGAGTCCGAGGCCTTCCGCGCGTTTGCCGAGGACTTTCCAGGACGGGCGACCTTCCTTGTGGACACCTACGACACAATCTCCGGCGTCAAAGCCGCCATCGCGGTCATGCATCAGCTCCGGCTGGGTGGGAGGCTCGGGATCCGTCTTGACAGCGGCGATCTTGCCGGGCTCTCCTCCAAGGCGCGGCGGTTGCTGGACCGTGCCGGCCTGAGCCACGTGCGGATCTTCGCGAGCGGAAGTCTCGACGAGCTCGCCATCGACGATCTGGTGCGTGGAGGTGCTCCCATCGATGCCTTTGGGGTCGGGACGAAGATGGGTGTGTCGGCGGACTACCCGTACCTCGACAGCGCTTACAAGCTTGTCCGCTATCAGGACCGGCCGGTGATGAAGCTCTCACGCGACAAGGTGACTGCGCCGGGCCGCAAGCAGGTGTTCCGGCGGTCCAGGCCGTTCAGCGACATGCTCGGGCTGCACGATGAGCCGGTCCCGGCCGGCCGCGAGCGCTTGCTCGAGCTCGTGATGACACGTGGAAAGCGAACGGGCAGCCGCCCGGCGCTTTCCGAATCAAAAGAGCAGTTCCAGGTGGATCTTGCCGTGCTTCCCGAAGGTGCGCGCGCTTTGCGCTCGCCGAAGCCGCCGCCGGTGCGAACCACCGAAGCTCTGCGGACACTTTCAGCCGAGACGAGGCGCCGCCTGCTGACCGCGCTCCCGAACAAAGCGGCGCAAACTAAGAATTGAGATGAAAAAACTGAGAGTTGAGGCAAGAGACGAAGGCATCTTGAAGGCCCTCCACAGGTTCGTGCCCAACCTGCGGCGCGCCTCGGACCGGGCTTTGAGCGTGTACTTGCCCGCCAGGGCCGAAGGCTACGACCTGCGTCCCTACGACATCGAAATCGGCCAGCTGAGGCGCCGGTACAAAGATCGTCTGGATGACGAGGAGCGGGAGATCATGGAACGCGAGCTCATGCGGCTGCGCGAGCATCTCGGGGTCGTGAGACCGGCCGGTTGCCCTGCGGTGGCCGGATTCGCCGACGAGCCGGCTGGACTGCTCGAGCTGGTCAAGCTCCCACTGGAGACAGAGGCTCGGTTGCAGGTTGGGCCGCTGCTGCTTGCGCCGATCGAGCGGATGCTCGAGCGGTTTCCGCCCGCCCTGATCGCCGTCGTCGACAAAGAGGAGGGAAAGCTTTTCGCTGCCATCCTCGACGAGGTGTATCCGATCGCCGACGTGAAGGGCGTCGAGGTAAAGCATTCCAAGGCAGGCGGCACGTCAGCATTGAGCAACCAGCGCAAGGCCGACAACCGCACCAAGGCCAACATGGAGAAGGTAATTCACGCTATCGAGCGTGAGGTGAAGACCGGCGAGTACGGCCGTCTTTTCGTGGCCGGACCCGAAGAGGCGCGCTCCGAGCTCGAGCGACTCATGCCGCCGGCTCCAAAGCGATTGCTAGCCGGCCACCTGTCAGCCTCGCTCGACTCGACTCGTCTTCAACATGAGCTTCGAGAGCAGCTCGTGATCGCCAGAGCCGTTTAACGCCGCAGGGTTTTCAGCTTCTCGGTCGAAGCACCACCTGAGTCTGGGTCACCTTCGCGACAAGGCGAGCCGCTGTGTCGCGCACAGAGGTCTCCACCACGATGGTGGTACCGCCAACATGGAGTGGCATAGCGGTCGCGGTCACCGTGCCCGACCGCACCGCGCCCAGGAAGTTGGTCTTCGATTCGATCGTTGCGGTGCCGGAGGCGCCTTGAGGCAGGTTCAATAGAGCGCAAGCGCCGCCGGCCGAGTCGGCGAGGGCCATGATCACTCCTCCGTGCAGGATGCCGCCCGTAGTGCAGAGTCCCGGAGCCCAGTCGAGTGAGAGCGCAACCTCCTCTGGCGTGTACTTTTCCGCGCGCACGTCGAGCGTTGCGCAGAGTGGCATTGCCTCGCGGATGAGCACGGTCGAGTCGCCCTCGGTCATTGGTCCTGGTCCTGCGGTCCCGCACGCTCGAGCTTCTGCCTGACCTCCTGGATGAATCCCGCGATGACCTCATCGTCCACCGTCGGTTTGGCCGTCCGAAGCCGCTCCGCAGCCACGCCGGCCATGTAGCACGAAAGCGGTGCGAACCGCCGCTCACGCGTGTGGGCGGCCACTCGCGCCAGCTCCAGCAGCTCAAGCGCCACACGGGGATCCAGCGTCGGCGCCGCGATCTTCGCGCCGCGATGTTCGGCCTCCGTTGCCCAAAGACCTCCGAGCTCCTCGAAGAATTGATTCATGGGTCACCTATAGCACGCCCCGGTTCGTCAAGCCTTTAGCTGATTTCAAGAGGCTTACAGGCGGCCGCAGCGTTATGTCGAGGCGGTGTTCCCCTGGGTCGCCCCTTCGAAGCGGGTTTGACCGTCCAGGCGGTCGGCGAGCTGGCGCAGCGCACCAGCCAGCCAGAGGGACATCCGAGGCGGGTGCGGCTCCACGGCGCCGACCCGCGAGCGCAGCTCGGCCGTCCGGATCATGCCCTCGTGGCGCTCCAGGATCCAGTGCTCCATGCTGTATGGGTCCATGCCCGAAGTATAGGTCACAGCCTCTGGGAATAGCAATATAGCTTTGTGTTGGGAGGCTTTGAGCGTGCTAACATAGTCAATTAGCTATGCCAGTGCAGGTGGAGAGTCGCCCCGCGCTCAGCATCCAGGTCGCACCCTCGGCCGCCTTCGAGCTGATGTGGGTGCTCCACAACGCCAAGGCGGATCACGCGCTCGAGGGGCGGTTCGCTTCTCTCGAGCCCTTGCGAGTCGCCCATGGCCCCGCCCTGAAGGCGTTTTGGGCCGATGACGTCCGGGGCTTCACCGAGATGGTCGTCCTGGCGCAGCGGACCGGAGCCTTGCAAGACCTGGACATCGATCGTTTCTTCGCTGGGCTCGAGCAGGCGGCCACCTCTGATGCCGCGACCCCATCGCTGCTGTCGGAAAGCCCCGCCGAGCGCATTGCCATCGGAAAGCGCCTGGATCTCCTCCGTACCGATGCCAAGGTTCGAGCGCGGTATGCCGGCCTGCTCAAGACCGTGTGGGATGCCATGCGGCCCGAATGGGAGACCAGCGGGCGCCAGGCTGCGGTCACCGCAGGCCGTGAGTGGCAGAGACGCCTGGAGCAAGGCGCCGGCTACATGGAGCTGCTGCAGCGCCGCCGCCTCTGGCCGTCGCGGCCTGAGCTCGACGAACTGGCCGATGCCGATGCCGCGGAAGGTCGCCTGATCCTCTCGCCCGGATGGTTCTTCGGCGACATCCACGTGGTGGAGATGGACGGGATGATGTTCGCCGGCCGTGGTGTTCGGTCGAAGGGCGACGAAGATGAGTGCCGTCACGCCGCCAAGCACGTCTCGGCCAGCCTGAGGGCGTTCGCCGATCCGACCCGCCTCGCGATCCTGCTGTGGCTTGCCCACCAACCGGCTTCCGTGACCGAGGTCGCACGCCACTTCAAGCTCTCGCAACCGACCGTCAGCGCCCACGTTCAGCTGCTGCGCGAGGCCGGCGTGCTCGAAGAGAAATCGGTGGGGCGGAGCGCAAAGCTGAGCGCGAACGAGGAGAGCGTGAGGCGAATCTTCACTGAAGCGCAAGACCACATGCTCGAACACTTCGCCTGATCAGCGGCCCGGGGAGCCCCAGCGATCCTTACTCGGGGGTGCTGTCCTGCCGCAGGCGTTCGATGACTTCTTGGAACGCTTCGTACGGCTGGGCGCCTAGCACCAGGTACCGGCGTCCGAAGATGTGGGCGGGGATGGCGTTGATACCCACGGCTTCAGCTTCACGACGGTTGTCGTCGATCACCGACGCGTAACGATCCTCGGCGATCGCCTGCCGGAGCTCGATCGCATCAAGCCCGACACCGGTCCCGATCCGCACGAGGTCGTCAATGTCCTCCAGCCGCCCAGTGCCTTCCCAATGGGCCTTGAACAGAGCTCGGTGCATCTCGTCGAACTTCCCCGGTTCGCGCGCGAACTCGGCGGCGCCCAGTGCGCGGCGCGAGTTGATGATGATGTCGCGCTGCTTCATGGTGAGTCCCACTTCCGCTGCCATCGTTTCGAGATGCGTGCGCATCTGCTCGAAGCGGCGGCCCCCGAAGTAGACCTCGCGTGGAATGCCCTCAACCGGAGCTTCCGGATGAAGCTCAAAGGGCAGCCAGGTGACGCGGACGAGATTCTCCCGCTCTAGCTGCTCGACTCGGACCGAGTCGATGTAGCACCAGGGTCAAACGTAGTCGGAAAGGACGATGAGCTCGACCGGCCCGGATGACGACATGTGATCTAGAAACTATGTGCCCCGCCTTCGATTCCCTGCACAAACTAGCGCTGGAGCTGAACCCACCGCTTAACCGAGCAGTGGCACAATGCATATCAGGTAGAGGCTGCGCCTGGGGCGCCCCCTTACTGCACAAGCTCCGGGTTTTCAGGAGGCATTGACTATGGCAGAGACAAAAACGTTCGTCGCCAACGCGCCGGTGTGGGTCGATCTATCGAGTACCGACGCCGGCAAGGCCAGGGATTACTACGCGAAGCTGTTCGGCTGGAAGGTGGAGCTGGCGCCCGAACCGGACGCCGGCGGCTATGCGCTCGCCAAGCTCGATGGCAAGGACGTCGCCGGCATCGGCCCGGCGCAGACTCCAGAAGGACCATCGGCGTGGAGTGTCTACATCGGCACTCATGACGCCGAGAAGACCGCCAAGGATGTGGAGGCGGCGGGCGGCAAGGTGGTCGCCCCGCCCTTCGATGTCCTCAAGTCAGGCCGCATGGCGGTATTTCAGGACCCAGCCGGGGCTTTCATCTCCGTTTGGCAGCCGCAGGAGATGAACGGCGCCCAGGTCATGAATGAGCCGAGCTCGTTCGCATGGGCGGAGCTCAACGCACGTGGAATCGAGAAGGCGAAACCCTTCTACACCAAGGTGTTCGGTTGGGGCGAAAAGGAAAGCCCCATGGGTGAAGGCCAGGGTATGTACACCGAGTTCAAGAAAGACGGCGAAAGCATCGCCGGCGCCATGGAGATGAACCCGATGGTGCCGAAAGAAGTACCGTCCTACTGGACGGTCTACTTCGCCGTCGACGACGTCGACAAGGGTTTCAAGAAGGCGATCGACCTCGGCGGGCATGAAATGCTGGCGCCGACGGACTACCCGGGTGGACGCTTTGCAATTGTCTCCGACCCCCAGGGCGCCGTTTTCGGCGTGATGAAGATGGAGGAGCAGCGCTAAGACAATCGACGGAACCGGCGGGCCAACTGGCTCGCCGGTTTCCACTAATCACATAGGAAAAAGCTAGACCTGGGCTGACGCCACCTGCGCGGCCACCCGCGCGTTGTTGACGACCAGGTCGACGTTCAAGTCGAGCGACTGGCCTCCTGACAGCTCCGCGACACGCGCCAGCAGCCTGGGAGTGAGCTCGGACCCGGCGACATCGGCCAGCTCGCGCACCGCTCGTTGGGCCAGCTCCTCCGCCTTGTCCAGCTCAGCGGGCGGCGGCACAGCCACGACGATCCCGCGAGCGCCGGTATCCCACGCAGCGCGCAGTACGCGTGCAGCTTGCTGCGGCCCATCGACTCTCGCACTGACCCGGACGCCACCGTGCCTGGTGTAGAAGGCGGGGAACTCGTCGCATCCGTAACCAAGCACTGGCACCGAAAGGCTCTCGAGCCGCTCGAGCGTGAGGCGGAGATCCAGGATGATCTTGGCCCCCGCGCAGAAGACCGCAACGGGCGTGCGACCAAGCTCCACCAGGTCGGCTGATTGGTCCTCCGGATGTCCGCGGTGAACGCCTCCGATGCCGCCGGTGGCGAAAAAGCGGATGCCGGCCATCGCCGCCACTCGCATGGTGGCGGCCACCGTCGTCGCCCCAACCTCGCCACTCGCTACCACCGGACCGAGGTCCCGCGAGCTGACCTTGACGGCGCCCGCGGCCACTCGCTCCAGGTCGCCGTCGCTCAACCCGACGCGGACCTTGCCGTCGAGCACGGCGACGCTTGCCGGTACCGCCCCTTCCTTTCTTATTGCAGCCTCGCTCTCGTGCGCTGCCCGCAGGTTGTGGGGCGCTGGAAGGCCCTGGCCGACGATCGAGGTTTCCAGGGCGACCACCGGGCGTCCGGCCGCCACCGCGTCGGCAATCTCCTTCGCCACCTGGAGGACCACGCTCAATTTGGTCGCGCTCCGGCTCGGGTGACGGCCCCCGAGGCCACGATCACCGCACGCTCGGCGGCTTCGATGGGAGCGGCGCCGTGCAGCCACGCCGTGCAGAATGCCGCCGCGAACGCGTCTCCCGCACCAGTGGCATCGACATGCTGGACCTCAGGCGCGGGTATCCGCCGGCCGAACACGCTGCAGCCCGCCGATCCGAGCTTGATCACCGGCACCTGTGCCAGCTGTTCTAGCGCGACGCCGATCGTCGACGCCTCCCCTGCCGTGCCAAAAAGCAGCTCTGGCTGGAGGCGGGCCAGGTCGTACGCCATTTTGGCGGCGCCATATTCCTTGATGCCGGCGACTGACGAGAGGTCGATCGACAGCATTCCGCCGGCCTCACGGATGAAACCGATCGCCGCGCGCGTCGCCATGCCCAGCGGATCCACGAAAAGTGAATAGGCGGGCACGTGGATCAGCTTCACTCCGCCAAACCACGTCTCGAGCAAATCGTCCGGGCGCAACCCGACGCTTGCTCCGCGCTCGGAGGCCATCGATCGCTGGCCGTCGGGAGCGACCAGGACCGCGATCGCGCCGGTGGGCTCGGCTGCCCAGACCGCGCAGACCTCGACCCCACGGGCCTCGAGGTCCGACACCAGCCGCCTGCCTCGCTCGTCGTCGCCGACTCTGGTGATCAGTCGCACTGGTTCTCCCAGTGCCGCCGTCCACGCGCAGAAGTTGGCCGCCTGGCCTCCGCCGCCCAGGCCGATGCTGGCTGGGCGATCGTCGTCGGGGCGGAGAGGACCGTCAGGGACGATCGTGATGTCGAGCAGCAGGTCGCCGATGGAGAGGATCACGCCTGGACGAGAATAACTGTCGCTCACTCACAGCAAGCTCTGAGAGTCCTCCCAGTCCCTGCTCATGTGCGGGTTCCATCTTGTCCGCATGAGCATCGCAGCGCTCGCGAGGCCGATCACCTGGGCGCCTCTGGTCGACATCACCATCCCGGTCTACAACGAGGAGCGCGACCTCGCGACAGCGGTTCGCCGGCTGCACGCCTACCTGCACAGAGACTTTCCCTTCTCGGCTCGCATCACCATCGCCGACAACGCCAGCACCGATCGCACTCCGGCCCAGGCGCTGCGGCTGGCTTTTGAGCTTCCAGACGTCCGCCTGTTGAGGCTCAATGAGAAAGGAAAGGGACGAGCCGTGGCGGCATCCTGGCTGACCAGTGACGCAATGGTCGTGGCCTACATGGACGTCGACCTCTCGACGGACCTCACCGCGCTCCTGCCGCTGGTCGCACCGATCATATCCGGCCTCAGCGACGTCTCGATTGGCAGCCGGCTCGCCCCGGGGTCGCGGGTCGTGCGCAGCGCAAAGCGCGAGGCCATCTCGCGTGGCTACAACTTGCTGGTGCGCTTCGTGCTTGGTTTGCATGTCAAGGACGCGCAGTGTGGATTCAAAGCCATGCGGGCAGACGTTGCGCGCAGGCTGGTACCCGGCGTTGAGAACCGCAGCTGGTTCTTCGACACCGAGCTGCTGGTGCGAGCCGAACGCGCGGGACTGCGTGTCCACGAGCTGCCCGTCGACTGGATCGATGACCCTGACTCACGCGTCGACATCGCGGCTGCCGCCGTCGAGAATCTCCAAGGCGTGTGGCGGCTGGCCACAGGTCGATGGATCGAAGCAGTTTCGGCGCATCTTCCGGCACATGGCGCGCCAAAAACGGGGCCGGCCTGATGAGCGCGATCCCAACCTCGGGCGCCGTGGTCACGCGCACCTCGCATCTGGCGTGGGCGCGCCCATCTTTCGTCGTCCTTTTCCTCGCGACTCTATTCCTGCACGTATGGGGGCTTGACCGAATGGGCTGGGCAAGCGGCCTTCACACCGCAGCCGTCCGTGCCGGAACCCAGAGCTGGAAAACGTTGCTTCGGCTATCCCGATAGACGGCTGCTACCCGACTGGGGGGGCTGAACTGACCTAAGCGCACCGTTGTCGCCAAACGTGCGTAATCACAAGGCCCGAGGCGCGCGGTTGGCGCCAAAAGTGCGGAATTGGGCCCCCGAGCGGCTTCTCTTTAGTCGGCTAGTGCCGTGACTCCGCGGCGCTCACGCCGGGCGGTGATCGCCGCTGATCCAGTGCCGGGTGTTCTGAGGCCTCAGGGACTCTGGACCTTCGCCCTCCAGCAGGCGGTCGCGCTTGGCCACCCCCCGCGCCACATTTGGATTTTACCCCCCTGAGTTGATGCGGATTTTCATCTGGTACGCACCCGTACCAGGCCCCAATTTTCGAGGCGATCTCGGAGCCTCGCCAGCAGCTGATCGTCGAGCGGCTCAACCGGCGCGGCGCACCAGGGCTCGCAGATTCCCTGCAGGTGACAGGCAGCCTTGATCGCGGCGGGGAAGACCCCTCCGCGCAAGACCATGACCAGCTGGTAAAGCGCGTCCTGGTCGGCGCGCGCCGAGTCCATGTCGCCTCGCTCGAATGATTGGTAGATGCGAACAACCCAGTGCGGTGCGACGTTGGCCGCGCCGCAGATCGTGCCCGCGCCGCCCATCGTGAGCGCCGGCAGGAGCATCGTGTCGCTGCCGGTGAAGACGCGAAACCGCGACAGCTCGCGAGTGGCGATGCAGACCCCTTCGAAGTACTCGAAATCGCGACTCGAGTCCTTGATGCCGGCGATGGTTCCCTCGCGCGCCAGCGTTGCCACTGTCGCCGGCTCGGCGACCACCTTCGTGAACTGCGGGATGTTGTAGAGCAGGATCGGCAGCGGGCTGTCGTTGGCGAGTCGACGGTAGAAAGCCAGCACTGTCGCCTGGTCGATCGGGTAGTAGAAAGGAGGAGCGACCAGTGCCGCCGCCGCGCCCAGGCGCGCCGCGGCCTCGACCTCGGTCCGCGCTGCCGCGAGGTGGCTCTGAGCCACTCCACAGATCACGGGCACGCGACCCGCCGCCGCAGCGACCACTCGCGACAGGACCGTTCGGCGCGCCGTTTCATCGAGCGAAGCCGTCTCTCCGGTCGACCCCAGTGCCAGCAGTCCGCTAACCCCACCGTCGATCACGTGATCGACAAGCCGCGTCACGGCCGCCTCATCAACGCAGCCATCGCTGCGCAGGGGCGAGATTAACGCCGGCAGCACGCCGGTCAGCTCTTCGACCTTGAACATGGCTAAAGGCTACTGGGATTCAACTTCGTTCTGCGATGCGTACGACGAGGGCGCGCTGCTCAGGCGTGAAGAACGGCGGGTCGCCGGCCACGGCGTTCTCACGCACATGATTCACAACCTGAGTCGCGGTCAGGACCGTGCTCACCCGCGGGTCGCTGGCTATCCATTTGAGGATGGCCTGCGCCCATGTTGCGACGCCTAGCTGTTTGAGCTGCGCCGGTGATGGACGGCGGTCGAGGATGCCTTGCTGGAGGGGGCTCATGACGAACACGCCAAGGCCCATCGATTCCGCCAGCGGCAGCAGCTCACGCTCGGCGGCTCGGCGCAGCGGGTTGTAGGGAATCTGGACCATGTCCAGTCTTTTCGTCTTCATCAAGGCGGCAAGGTCTCGAAATGCCGACTCCTGGTAGTGGGTGGCGCCCACCGCTCGCACCTTGCCCTCGTCTTTCAACCGCTCGAGCAGCGCGAGCTGATCCGGCACGTTGAGGAGGTTGTGCACCTGGTAGACGTCGACATGCTCGAACAACCGCAAGGCGCGTGCTCAGCCTGTGCCTGGCCTTCCTCGGCACTGGAGGTCCAGATCTTGGTCGCCACGACGACGCGCTCGCGGATGCCTTCCAGGGCTCGGGCGAGGGTGCCCTCTGCCCGTCCGTACATCGGTGATGAGTCGAACAGGTCGATGCCCGAAGCAATGGCCGCGTCGACCAGCGGCCGGCGGTCCTCGCCGGTGTCGAAGGTGCGCCAGGTGCCCATTCCGATGGCAGGAACGGTGATGTCCGTCCGTCCCAGGCTCCGGCGATCCACGACTCGACCTTAACGCCCGGGTAAACCGGTGTTATCCCACCGCCGCGACTATCCGGTTGCGCAGCAGGCCGATACCCTGCACTTCCGACTCCATCACATCGCCCGGCTTCAGGAATTCGGGCGGAGTGCGGGCGAAACCGACGCCGTCCGGCGTGCCGGTTGCGATCAGTGAGCCTGGCAACAGGGTCATACCCTTGGAGACCCATTCGATGATCGCGTCGACTGGGTAGATCATGTCGCGGGTATCGCCTTCCTGCTTCACGGTGCCGTTGACCCGAAGAAACAGCTTGAGAGCCTGCGGGTCTTCGACCTCATCTTTGGTGACCACCCACGGCCCGGTGGGGCAGGATCGGTCGAGGCTCTTGCCTTTGAAATACTGACCGCCCCAACCGCTCTGGATGTCGCGCGCTGTGACGTCGTTCAGGACCGTGTAGCCGAATACGTGGTCCATTGCGCGTGCGCGCTTGATGTTCGCGTCGCCCTTGCCGATGAGGACCGCCAGCTCCACTTCCCAGTCGATCTGGTCGCTGATGGCGGGGTCGATCGTGATGTCCGCGAAGGGCTCGGTGAGCGACGTGATGGCCTTGGTGAAGATGGTCGGCGGGCTGACCTTCCCGCCGTGAGCTGTCTCCTCGGCGTGCTTCTGGTAGTTGCGCCCGATGGCAATCACGTTGCCGCGAGGTGGGTCGAGCGGGGCAAGGAGCTCCAGGTCCGCCAGCCGGTGAGACTTCGAGTGCGACGAAGACAGCGCCGAACGGACCAAGGACAGTCCGGCGTCACCGGCGTCGATCAGCGTGCGTAGGTCAGCAGGGTCCGAGATCTCCACGACCTCGTCCTCGCTGCCCGGCCGCAACGCGCCCAGCCTGCGACTGCCGTCGGCTTTGAACATCACCAGCTTCATCTCTTGTCGTCGTCCTCCTCATCTACAGCCGGCAAGGTGGTCCCGGCTCCCAAAAACAGCTCCTCAAAGTCCTGACGCTTGAGAAGTTCGTCCGGGCGTCCTTCCAGCCTGGTAGCACCGGAGACCAGGACGCTCGTCCAGTCGGCGATCTTCAGGGCTGCCCGTGCCCGTTGTTCGACCAGCAACACGGCCTTCCCGACTCCGGCAAGGCGCTTGACGTGCTCGGTCAAGAGACTGTCGGCGAGCTTTGGCGAGAGGTTCGCGGTGGGCTCGTCAAGGATCAAGACCTTCGGGTCCAGCATCAGCACGCGAGCGATGGCCAGCATCTTGCGTTCGCCGCCGCTCAGCTTGTCCGCCCTCCGTTTGAGCATCGGAGGCAGCTGCGGGAACACGTCTCCGACCTCCGCAACGCGGGTTCGGACTTGAGCCCCGGTCAGCAGGTAGCCGCCCATCTCAAGGTTCTCCAGGACGGTCAGCGGTTCGAAGATGTCATTGACCTGAGGGACATACCCGACGCCGCGTCGCGCCAGCTCCTCAGGTGGGTGATTGGTGACGTCGTCGGCACCCAAAAGGATCCTGCCGCCGGTCACTCGCAGGATGCCGACCAGGCTCTTCAGCAACGTGCTCTTGCCGGCTCCATTAGGTCCGATGATGGCGACGATCTCACTCGGCCCGACAGAGATCGAAACATCGCGAATGACCGGAACACCGCCATAGCCGGACGTAATGTGCTCGGCTCGCAGGCTGGCTGCCGGCCGGCCGTCCACCTGCTGCTGGCTATCCAACGAGATAAGCGTCAACAATCTCCCGCTGCCGCCTCAGGCTTGTCATGGTTCCGCTCCCGATGACCTTGCCCTGCGCCATCACCACCACTGTGTCGCAGAGACGTTCCACCATGTGCAGCTCGTGCTCGACCATCAGGATCGTCAGTCCTTCCGCACGGAGGTCCTGGAGGTAGTACTGGATCTCCTCAACGATCTTCGGGTGCACGCCCGACATCGGTTCGTCGAGGAGGAGAAGGCTGGGATGGAGCATCAGCGCGCGCATGATCTCGATGAGGCGCTTCTGCCCACCGCTCATGGAGCCGGCGTAGTCGGATTCTTTGGCGCTCATGCCAAACCGCTTGAGCAGCGAGCGCGCTTCGCCGACCAGGCGACGCTCGTCTTCGATCCAGTAGCGCTTGCCCATCAAAGCGCCAAACAGCGAATCGCCACGGTTCGTCGGGGCGGCGACCAGCAGGTTCTCGAGCACTGTCAGCTGCGCGAACTCAGAGGGCAGCTGGAATGTGCGTACGAGACGGCGCCGTGCCCTCATGTAGGCGGGCATGCGAGTGATGTCCTCGCCGTCGAAAACTATCGTTCCGCTTGTTGCGGGAAGCGTGCCCGCGAGCACCGCCATGAAGGTGGACTTGCCGGCTCCGTTCGGTCCGATCAAGCCGGTGATCTTCCCCGGTATTACGTCGAGCGAAACGCCATCCACGGCGTGCATGCCTTCGAAATGGCGGTGAATGTCGTTGGCCACCAGCATCGGCTTGTCGGTTGGTGCAGTCAGAGTCGAGCTCATTCCGGTCCGCCCTCGAAAATCCTTCGCGGCTCCGGCCGGACGCCCTGCGGCCTGAACCAGAGGAAACCAAGGATCAGCAGCCCGATGGCCACCCACTGGAGGGCCGGGATCAGACCAGGCGGTCCGAGATTGGCGATGCTTGCGTTGTTGTTGAGGAGGCGTGTCACCTCTTCGAAGCCGACAGGTACTAAAAGCGCGCCAAGGATGGCGCCGACGTTGTTGCCCCGCCCGCCCACGATGATGGCGGCGAACAAGATGATCGTCTCGGGGTAAAGCCAGACGGACGGCGCCCACACCTGGATGAATCCGACCAGGATGGCGCCAGAGAGCCCGGCGATCACACCGCCGACTATGAAAATCGTCATCTTCAGCTGGACTGGGTTCTTGCCGATGGCCGCGGCCGCGAGCTCCCGCTCACGCATAGCCCGCAGGGACCGGCCGTAGGGTGAGTTGACGACCCGATTGACCACCACCAATGCGAGCACGACACAGACCGCCGTGATCCCCACGTACAGGTACTCGTAGGGCTCCGTGTTCGGGTTGATGACGTCCGAGAGAGGCGGCGGCACCAATGAAATGCCTGCCGCACCGCCCAGGAACTTGTCCGCGTTGGTGATCACGGTGTTCGCGATCACCGAAAGGACGAGCAGGGCGATGGCCTGGTAGTCGCTACGCAGCTTCCGGAGAACGACGAAGCCGACTGGTATCGCGAGCAGCCCGCCCGCCACCGCACCACCGACCCACGGGGCCGGAAAGGGGAGGGAGTAGCCGCCGATGTAGTGCTGAAAGCCGCCATTGGCGGTATCGGGCGGCATCGAAAGGACCGCCGCCGCGTAAGCGCCCACCGCCTGGAAGACGATGAAGCTGAAGTTGACGATGCCGGTAACGCCGAACTGCAGGTTGAGCGCGAGGCAGGCAATGATGTCGATCCCCGCGTAGATGAGCAGGTTGGCGGCGTAATAGGTGTTCATCCGGCGGCCGCCAGTGCTCCGCGCTTGGCCAGCAGCCCCTGTGGGCGCAGCACCATGACGAGGACGAGGATGGCGAAGGCGACCACCTCCTTGTACTGGGGCGACCAGGCCGCCGCGCTCAGCTCAGTGATCAGGCCGATGAGCACGGCTCCGATCATGGCGCCGTAGGGCTGGCCGGCCCCTCCCAGCACTGCCGCGGCCAGGATCGTGATCAAGAAAGCGGCGCCATTGGCGATGGCGAACGAGTCCGAGTTCAAGGCGGCCACCACGCCCGCCAGGCCGCACATAGCCCCGGTGATGAGCCATACGGAGTCGATGACGCGCTGGGTCGGGATGCCGCAGTTGCGCGCGAGCGTGGGATTGGCAGCCGTCGCCCGCATCGCCTTGCCCAGACGCGTGTAGGTGAGCAGGGCGTGGATGCCGAGCATCAGGACGACGGCGACCCCGATGATGATGAGCTGATCCCTGGTCAGCACGATGCTGCCTAAGCGAATGAGGCTTCCAGCGTCCTCCTGGTAAGACACAGAGTAGTACCCGACGATGGGGAGGAGCAGGTTGGCCATCATGAGGGAGACGGCGAGCGAGACGATGACCATGCCGAGGTTTGCGGTGCCCTTACGCATGAAAGGGGCGTAAACAAACCTGTTCAAGAGAAACGAGAACACCGACCCGAACAGCGCTCCCACAACCATGCCCAGCCAGATCGAGATGCCTGCTTTGTTGACGTAGTACGCGACGTAGGCGGCGGAGATCATGACCTCGCCGTAAGCAAGGTTGATCATGTTGGTGATCCCGAACTGCATCGTGAACCCGACGGCCGCGATGGCGATCACAGACATGCTTACCAGGCCGAAGCCGAACGCCGCTACGAAAAGGTCCACGGCGTTCGGCCTCTCTGCTTACCGGTTCGGGCTATGCCCCGCCTGCGTTGATGATCGTTGACGTCTGTTCAGGCGTCAGCTGCCCGACCTTGACTTCGTTTCCATCCTTGTCGTAGGTGACCAGGATGTACCCCGACTGCGAGTTGTTGTATTGATTGAATTGGTTCTCGCCGCCTGCGCCCACGAAGCGAATCGACTTGCCCGCTTTGAGAGCCGCGACTCCATCCTTATATGTGGTCACAACCGTAGCGCCGGTCGTGCCGTTGCCGATCTCGATGATCTTGGGGTTGTAGACGGTCGGGTCTGCGCTGTTGGTCGCCTGCATGGCCAGGGCGGTCATGATGATCCCGTCGTAGAGGTGCAGCGTCGATCCGCGCTGCTTGTACTTG
>CATPBO010000037.1 GCA_955652835.1 Candidatus Dormiibacterota bacterium | reverse complement strand
GTGGCAGACACGGCACGGCGGACGCGCCAGGAGGAGGGTTTCATCCGCTCCTGGTACCCGTGGTTTGGCGACGCCGAGCGCATTGCTCAGGGCATCGGTGAGTACGTAGAGGCGGGAATCGAGTATGTCATCGTCAACGTTCCGAATGCCTTCGAAGGTGGAGTGATAAGGCGTTTCGCCGAAGAGGTTTTCCCGCGGCTCGGAATGCGCGACCTCAACCCCGCCTGAGCCGGTCGACGATCATCGGAATGTTGCGTCAGTCACCGCGTCTGGTGGGGCCAACCTCAGTTTTACGAGACATGCCAGCCTCACCCCGATTCGGGTGCAGCCACCATGGCGCAGCGGAATGCCAACGGCGAAGCTCATCGCCATGCCCCCGTGCACCATTCCGCAATCGAGAGGGAGATAAGAGAGATGGCAGACCAATCGCTGATGAGCGAGCATCCCGCAGCTCTAGCCGCCCATGAAAACAAGACGGTGGCTCGCTTGGCCACACTGTCCTACGTCGGAACCGCGTGGCTCTTCGCGATCCTCATTCCAGTCCAGTTCTTCCTGGCCGGCACCGGCGTGTTCTCGACCACCGGATTCTCGCCCCACATGTACTTGGGACTCGCCCTTCACGGACTCTCGGGAGCCTTGATCGTGATTGCCTTGATCGGCCGGCTGCCGCGCCGTGCCCTCGAATATGGCGTCCTTCAGTTCGTGCTGATCGGGCTGCAGGTGGTCCTCATCCGCGTTGTGGCGCCTTCGGCAACGGTCTCAATCGAACCGCAGTTCCTGAGCAACCTGATCTTTGCGGTCATGCAGCCTATCCACGAGGCGCTCCGCGGCAATGCCGGCCTAGTTGCCTCGCTGCACGCTGTGAATGCCCTTGCGATCTCAGGAGTTGCCGTGCTGACCGTGCTGTACGCCCGCAAGCTGACCGGACGCGACACCGATCTCTGGCACGGATAACGCCGTCAGAGCACCCGAAAGAGGCAGGCAGCCGACGGACGTTTACAGTAGTGAGGCGCCCAAACCGCAAGGGGCGCCTCACTACTTTCGGGCAGGGGGCAACCATGAAATGCGACATCTGTGGCCAGGACGTCGAGAACTCAGAAGAGCTTCAGAAGCACAAGGAGCAAGCGCACCCTAAGGACGAGGGTGACAAGTCGACGGGCAACCTCGAGAAACCGGACCTGCTGGGGGACACCCCGGAAGAGTCGGCGGAAGCCGAAACGCCAAAGCCCACGCACTAGGGAGCTAGCAGCCAGGTCGATAATTCGCACGAGTGAAGGCTCCGCGGCGCCCTCAGAGGTCCGCATCGCTGACGAAGATCAAGGGGGGACCTGATGTCTGGACAGATCGAGCTGGGCGGTATCCACCACCTGCGGCTGATTTTTATTAATTTTTAGGGTAGTAGCGAGTTCTACACCGGGCTTTTGGGATTCCAGGTTGCGTCTGCGGCGCCCGAGTCCGATGACCCCAAGTCAGATCCCAGCTACCCGGTGCTGTGGGGCGGTGTCGTGATGGCAAAGGGCAACTACCTGCTTGGGCTCCGGCCGGTGGCCGCCAAGGGAGACCGCTTCGATGAGGACCGCGTAGGACTCGACCACCTGAGCTTCGGCCTGGAAAGCCGCGCCGCTCTCAACGAAGCGATCAAGGTGCTCGATGAGCGCGGTGTGCCGCGTGGAGAAGTCCGAGAGCTGACGTCCTTCGGGATCTGCGTGCTGCCGTTCCGCGACCCCGACAACATCCAGCTGGAGCTGACGGCGCCACTCTGAAGTAGACGGCCCGCCTGCAACCGACCGGTTTCGACCGGCGAGGGCAAAGTTGCTGGCTTTGTTATGGGGTACGGGCGATCATGACCATGTCAGGCGGGAGGGGTGCCGTCGCAAGACCGCCGTTTCCGCTCGATACAGTGCCTCGGCCCACGCTCGAAGTGCACTTCGAGCGTGGGGTCCGTCTACTAGTCCGAGCACTCCTCGAGGCAGCTTCGCTCGTCTAGAAGCGGCGGCCCCGGACGTGTTCAATCGAAAAGCTTGCTGTGTCGGCGATCAGCATCACCGCCATCACACCGGCTTCCACCGGGTCGCTGACCACTACGTCGGCCGCATCGGGCACGGACCCGGCCATGCTGGTGCAGACGACAATGATCCCAGCGTCCCTAATCTCGCGCACGGCGTTGGTAATGTCGCCGCCCATCAGCGCTCCGGCCAACACCAATGCGCGTGCCCGATGCAGGCGGGCTACGGCCCGCACCGCCTGGGCCAGCTGATCCTCGCCCACCAGGGGAATCGTGTCGACCGAGATGCGCTCGCCACGGATGTTGTGCCGGTCCGCCTCCGAGACGGCACCCTGGGCGACCATGCCCACCTGGGCCCCACCGCCGATCACGATCACCCGCTTGCCGTAGATGCGCTGAAACGTCGGCACACGGCTGACCTTTGTGATCCCCTCCAGGCTCTGCAGCTCGGCGACCAGCCTGGTTTCATCGCGGGCACCCGCGACTTCCAGCTGGAGCTCGGCAGTCTGCTCGCGATGCGCACCACCGGCGATATAGGTGACGTTCGCGCCGTGCTTGAAGATCGCCTCCGAGATGCGGTACAGCACGCCAGGCTCATCCCGAGTGGTGACCAGCAGCCCAAGCACCTCGCCGTCAGACATGCTGAGAAGATAACGGCGAGGACGAGCGCCTGTGCGTTCTCCCGAATCAGTCCTCGGGTGGAAAGGGCTCCGCGTGATGCCGCTCGACCTGGGCTTCGGCCGTCTCGTGATCTGCGTATGGGCCGTCGAGACGCACGCCTACGGCAGTTCCGGCCTCGTCAAGGTCCGCACTCAGCACGTACCAGCGCTTGCCCAGATGCAGCACGCCGTGATGGCGCTGTGCCGTCCAGCTCTTGGGGGTAATGCCAACCCTCTCTTTCTCGGACATTTCGCGCACTCCCTGTCGAAGATCCAGGCTACTTATGGTGGGCCTTGCACCTCAAGAATAGAGGCGTATGGTGGCCTTAGCGGCCGCTCCCCAGCCCGTTACATCTTTGAGCGAATTGGCGGAAGTGCCGAGCGGCCCGCTTATCTCCTGCCTAGGAATGCCGCGCGCCCACAACTGGTGATTTCCGAGTAGGATTCCACGCCATGAGAACCCCCGCGGTCGTTTCTGACGTCGCGGGAGACCTCTAGCCTCCAGGCCCTCCGGGCCACCTGCCGGAGTTTCCTCCCGATTTCTCGATTGATTTGCCGTGCCTTCGGGCTCGGCTGGAGGAAATCATCAGTTGTCTCTACGTTCCAAGGACCCGACCGTTGTCTATCTGGTCATGCACGCGACCGGTCCCCTTTTCTTCAACGTGCTCGCGACGACCAACCTCGTCTACCAGGTCGAGGTCGCACACCTCGACCCGCTCAGGCTTCTCCTGGTCGGCAGCGTCCTCGAGCTCACCTGCCTCGTCTTCCAGGTACCGACCGGGCTGTTCGCTGACGCGTTCAGCCGTCGCTGGGCCGTCGCCCTGGGCCACGTTCTCATCGGATCCGGCTTCATCCTCGAGGGTTCCGTCCCGAAGTTCACTGCCATCGTCATCGCGCAGGTGATCTGGGGAATCGGCGCCACGTTCTCGGATGGTGCCGAGGATGCGTGGATAACCGATGAGGTGGGGGAGGCGAAGGCCGGCCCGCTCTTCCTGCGCGCCTCGCAGTTCGCGCAAGTGGCGGGCTTGATCGGAATCTTCGTCGGCGTCGGCCTGGCGTCGATCCGGCTGAACCTTCCGATCCTTGTGGGAGGCGCGCTCTTTGTGGGGCTCGGCGTCTACCTCTTCGTTGCGATGACCGAGGCCGGCTACCGAGCAATCCCACGTGAGGCGAGGGGCAGTCTCACCGGGATGATCGCGGGTGCCCGGTCGTCGCTGGCCACACTTCGCAGGCGGCCTCTGATACTGACCATCCTGGCGATCACCGTCGTCTGGGGCCTGTCGGGCGAAGGCGTTGACCGGCTGTACCAGGTCCATTTCCTAAAAGACGTCGGGCTGCCGAGCTTTGCCGGGCTCTCGTCCGTGCTGTGGTTTGGCTTGATCAGCGGAGGTTCGGCGCTGATCGGCATCGCAACCACCCAGGTCATCAGGCGACGGCTCAACCTTGAAAACCACGCCCACGTAGCTCGGTCGTTGCTCGCTTTTACCGCGCTGCGAGCCTTGATGCTGGCCGGATTCGCGCTGGCAGCCAACCTGTTCGTGGCGATCGGTTTCTTCTGGGTGTCCGGCGTCATGCGACAGTCGTTCATGCCGGTTCAGCGCGCGTGGCTCAACCGGTCTCTTGACTCCGCCAACCGCGCCACGCTGTTCTCAGTCGATGGTCAGGCTGACGCACTGGGGCAGATCGTCGGAGGGCCGATGCTTGGCATCGTCGCGTCAGGGGTATCAATTCGTGCCGCGCTCGTGAGCAGCGCAGCGCTCCTGGGTCTCGCTCTGCCCCTATTCATGCGAGCCCTCGCCCAAGCGCCCGGCCGATCTGCTGGCGCAGTTCAGGTGGCCGTGGAGACGGTCACTTCCTCTGCCGGAGCTCCTCCACCAGCCGAGCCGTAACCGGCACCGGCACTCCAGCTCGGGCGGCACGCCTGACCACCGTGCCGCCGATGGCGTCGAGCTCGAGCGGGCGACCCGCGGCCTGGTCTCGCTGCATGGATGACTCCATTGAATCCGGGATCGAGTCAAAGATTTGAAGCACCGCCTCGGTGTCAATCGCGGCGCCCTCCGCCCTGGCGGTGGCGGCGACCTCCGAGATGGCGGCGACGGCGTCGTCGTGACGCCGGGTCCGGACCACGCCGACGTTGGCCCGCTCGTGCGTGGTCAGCAAGGCAATGGGAGCAAGCAAGACGAGCTTGTCCCAGAGCATCGCGGTCTCGTCATCGCGAACGCGGACGTCCAGTCCCGTCGCGCGAAGCTGAGAGGCCAGCCGCTCCACCCGCTCCGGCCTGGCAACCGCAGTGGAAATCTCAACGGCCGCGAACGGGCTCGCGTGACGGACGAGGCCCGGTTCGATCCTGGCGACCTCTATCCGGATGGTGGCTGCGGCCACGTTCTCGGATGGGAAGGTGCGTCGGAGCACGTCGACGTGGTCGATGCCGTTGAGAAACGGGACCACCAGGGCGTCGCCCACGACGTCCGCGGGCACGCGCTCCAGCGCCTCGTTGAGCTGGGTCGCCTTGACGGTGATGAGGCAAGCGTCCACATGACCCTCCAGTCGGACAGCGGCGTCCGGCCTAGCGAGGAAGTTGCCGAAGCGACTGCTCTCGACTTCGATGCCATGTTCGGTTATCGCGCGTGCGGTGGTCTCGGCTGCGAGCACCAAGACCGAGTTGCCGGCTCGCGCCAGCAGGGCCGCAAGCAGACCGCCCACACCACCGGGGCCCAAGACCGCGACACGAAGTGCTTCATGCTGCACGGTTCAAGCACCTCTTCTCCAATCAACGATGTTGCCGAAGTACTAGAAGTATTGGTCGATGCACGTGCGCGATTGCGAATGTGAATCGAAAATTCGATTCCGCGGATTTTGGAATCGCATCGATAAGCTTGAAAGTTTTCGCGCATTGAGAGCATACTCATCGATGGGTCTCATCATGAGTCCAAGCGCGCCATCACAAAAATGTGGCGCGTATCAAGCAGCGAAGGAGGTTATACCCATGGCAGCTAAGAAAAAAGCCGTCAAGAAGGCCGTCAAGAAGGCCGTCAAGAAGGCAACCAAGAAGAAGAAGTAGTTTTCTTCGCGTAGCGTTTAACGCCGAGGCTCTGTGGAGCCTCGGCTCAGTTTTTTTGGGAGGTAAGTGAACAGCGCAGCATGCGTGACCTACCTCCGAAGTGTTCGGCGCGAGCTGCTCCCGGAAAACCCCCGCAAAGCGCGCCAAGGGGTAGCCAGGCTACCCCAGCAAAACTAATGGGCACGACCCCTGAATCCGTGTACTGTTAGCCGTGGCCCCGAGGGACACGTTCACCGGAGTCGGAGTTGGTCGCAAGACCGGTTCCGAAGCCGGAGAGGCGATCCGTTGGGGTCATTTCTTTTTTCAGGGGAATCCACTGCGTGGTTCCCCCGATTTCTGGAAACCCCGGTGGGTCTAGCCCTTGAAGGCTGAAGGCGGACCTGGCGGCAGGTAGGGAGCTGGGTCGACCGGCTTCTGGTTGATCCGCAGCTCGAAGTGCAGGTGCGCGCCGGTCGAGTTTCCGGTGGATCCCTCGAGACCCACCGGCTGGCCCTGCGCCACCGTCTGTCCGACTGCGACCAATGCCGCCGAGAGGTGGCCGTACAGCGTGTCCAACCCTCCCGAGTGAGCGATGACGATGTAGTTGCCGTAGCCGCTGCTGGAGCTGCCAACCAGAGCCACTATGCCGTCATCGGCCGCGTAGATCGGCGAACCGAATGGCTCGACGAGATCCATGCCTGTATGGAAGTGCGGGTACGCCCCGTACGGGGGCTCGAACGGCAAGCTGGTCGGGCCGAACCCCTGGGAAACCTGTGCCTGAGGCGCAGGCCAGACAAATCGGTACTTGGTCGAATGGCCGGCGCTGGGCGGGATCTGGCCGACGCTGTTCGACTGGCTCCACAGCTGAACCTGGGTCCACACCGACTGCATGGCGGCCGCGATGATGGCGTTCTGCTGCTGCGTCAGCATGTCGGCGACCTGCTGCGCGAGCTGGGTTGACTGCCTGGTGAGCAAATAGAGCTCGTTCTGTGTCTGGGCGATCTTGTCCTGGAGCTCGGCCATCGACTTCTCCTGCTTCGCTTGCAGGTCGCGGAGCTGTGCCACCTGCAAAGCAAGCACGTCACGCTGCTTGATCTGCTCATCGCGCGCGGCCTGCTCTTTTTGGCGCTGGACCTGAACCTCGTTGAGATCGTGTGCCAGGGAGTACTTGAGCTCCGTTGCG
>CATPBO010000036.1 GCA_955652835.1 Candidatus Dormiibacterota bacterium | reverse complement strand
CGCCGGCCTTCCGCCCCGCCCGGCGTGGCTGATCCCCGCAGTCATCGCCGTCGTGCTGATCCTGTTGCTGGGCACCGGTGGAGCAATCCTCGCCAGCCGTCTCAAGTCGCCGAGCCCGGGCGCGACCGCCCACGCCTCGCCAAGCGCCAAGACGTCACCCAAAGCCAGCCCCAAGACCAGCCCTAATGCCAGTCCGACAGCGGCGCAGGGTCCGCTGGCGGTGCCGAACTTTGGACCGGCGACCGTCGACCAGATCACCAAGGTGATCATCTGCACCGTTGCCACGCCGTGCAACGTGGGCTCTGGCAGCCCGCCCGAAACCGCCACTGCCTGCGACCTCAGCTCCTGCAAGGTGGAGGTGGCCATCTATTTCTCCGCCCCGCAGAAAGTCCCGGTTGCGTACGCGCTCAAGTTCTTTGACCGCTGCACGGGGACTACCAAGGATCTGCCAGGACCGAAGGCGTTCACGCCACCCGGATATGTCGTTGTGATCCCCACAGACCATTGGCCTGTCAGCTTGCCGAGCAACGTGAAATCCGGCGCGCTTGTGGCGGTGGCCCAGCAGCCGGGGGTGGCTGCCTCACCTCCCCTGATGCTGGGCGGCGACAGCTGCGCATAAAGAACCAGGCCGATACATAACAACCTGACGCGCCGCGAGGCGCGCGAGCGAGCCGAGCTCATCTCGGTCGACCACTACGACCTGCGCCTGGACTTCACGGCATTCGATGACCTGATGTTCAAATCCGAGACCACGGTCACCTTTGGATGCCGCGCGCCCGGGAGCAGCACGTTCATCGAATTCGGTGGCTCGGTTCTTGCCGCGCACCTCAACGGCTACGCCTTGCCGGATCTCGAAGGCGGCAGGCTGCAGATGGACAAGCTGGATGCTGAGAACTCGCTGACAGTTGAGGGCATTGCGTCCTACTCGCACGACGGGTCGGGCATCAGCTTGTTCCGCGACCCTGTGGACGGCAGCGTCTATCTGCACAGCCAGTTTGGCGAACACTTCGCGTACACGGGCTACGCATGCTTCGACCAGCCGGACCTGAAAGCGACGTTCGCCTTCCGCGTGAAGGCGCCGGAGGGTTGGGTGGTCGTTTCCAACACACCCGGTACGCGCGGCGCCGATGGCATGTGGACGTTTCCAACCACCAGCGTGATGTCGACGTATGTCACGGCGGTCGTTGCGGGCGAGTATCACGCCGTCCATCAGAGCCATCGAGGCATCCCTCTTGGCCTTTTCTGCCGGCAGTCGCTCGCCGAGTACCTCGAGCCGGACGAGATCTTCGAGATCACACGCCAGGGGCTTGATTTCTTCGAGCGGCGCTTCGGCCACCCATATCCGTTTCGCAAGTACGACCAGCTCTACGTTCCCGAGTTCCGTCCAGGTGCGATGGAGAACGCGGGCTGCATCACGCTCAACGAACGGAGGCTTTTCCGCTCGAAGGTGACGGAGGCCAGGCGCATGGACCGCGCGGAGACCATCCTCCACGAGATGGCGCACATGTGGTTCGGCGACCTCGTGACCATGCGCTGGTGGGACGACCTGTGGCTCAACGAGAGCTTCGCCGAGTACATGGGATACCTGGGCACCGCGCAGGCCACGCGATTCAAAACCGCGTGGATCGAGTTCGCCGTCGCCACGAAAGATGGTGCTCGCAGGCAAGACCAGCTGCCGACGACCCATCCCATCGTCGCGGACATCCCGGACGTCGAGGCGGTAACCATGAACCTCGACTTCATCACCTACAACAAGGGCGCTGCAGCGCTCCAACAGCTGGTGGCGTGGGTCGGAGTCGAGCCGTTCTTCAAGGGCGTCGAGGAATACTTCCGCAAGCACGCATTTGGAAATACAGACCTCAAGGACTTCCTCGCCGCGCTCGAGGAGGCCTCGGGTCGCGACCTCAAGGAGTGGTCGCACGCGTGGCTCGAAACCGCTGGGGTGAACACGATGGAGGTCGTGCTCGCGGTCGACGATGGAGTAATCACGTCGGCGGAGCTGAGACTGTCCGCCCCGGCGGATCATCCGATGTTGAGGCCGCATCGCCTGCGCGTCGGCCTGTTCGACGTGGTCGGCGGGCACCTGCAGCGACGTCGCTCTGTCGAGTTGGATGTCGAGAGGGCCGTGACCCCGATCCCTCAGCTGGCCGGCGAGCGCATGCCCGACCTGGTGCTCCCCAACGACGGCGACCTCACCTACTGCAAGGTCAGGCTGGACGGCCGCTCACTGGAAACGCTGATGCTTCATCTCGGCGACATCGACGATGCGCTCGCGCGTGCCATCGCCTGGGGCGCGCTGTGGGACATGGCCCGCGACGCCGAGCTTCGTGCCCGCGACTACATCGCCCTGTCGCTCGAGAACATGGAGCCCGAGGCCGAGGCATCCACCCTTGAATCACTGATCGGCAGGACCGAGCGAGCGGTGGACAGCTTCAGCGAGCCCGCCCACCGCCCCACCGTGCGGGAGCTGGTGGCGCGCGCGGCCAGAGAGCACATGAGCCGCTCACAGCCCGGCGGTGACGTGCAGCTGCTGTGGGCGTCCACCTTTATCCGCACCGCTCGCTCGCGCGCTGATGTTGGGTGGGTGGTCGGACTCCTCGACGGCACGACGCAGCTGGATGGCCTCGTGATCGACTTCGAGGTCCGGTGGAGGACCATCCAGGCACTGGCGGTGATTGGCGCGGCGGACCAGGAGCTGATTGCGCAGGAGCTCGAACGGGACCCGACCGACGAGGGCCGCAGGCGCGGCGCCGCGGCGCTTGCGGCACTGCCGTTCCCTTCAGCGAAACGCGAAGCCTGGAACGCGGTGGCCGATGGCGGGACGCCGTCGCTCCAGATGAAGCGGGCGATCGCGCAGGGCTTCCATCATGTGGATCATCAAGAGGTGCTCACGGCATTCGTCAAGCCATTCTTCGAAAGTCTCCTGACGGTCTGGGAGGCAAACGATGCCGAAGCGGCGATCTCCATCGTGGAGTGGATGTATCCACATGCGGTCATCACACAGGAGGTCGTCGACGCGACCGACGCTGCGCTGGCTACAAACCTACCTGGACCGATCCGGCGCTCACTGCTGGAGTCTCAGGATGCGATCAAGCGCGCGCTGCGGGCGCAGGCGTTCGATAGCGCAGGAACAGGTAGTCACCATGGCGCCTGACGCTCAACAGGCTGCTCCAGGCTCCGTGCTCGGGCAACAGCTCGACCCCCTCGACCATGCCAAATCGCTCGTCGTCATCCTTACGGCCGGCGATCACCGGTGAGACCGTGAGGAAGGCTTCGTCCAGGAGGCCGGCCTCGATCACCTGACCGACCAGGTGCGGGCCGCCCTCGGTGAGCAGGACCTGCAGCCCTCGACCTCTCAGCTCCTCGATCACCTTGGCGACGTCGAGGTTCTTCCCCTTCCCCATCACCACCACCTCGCACGTTGCCGGCAGGCGGTCGCCGATTTTCTTGGCGCCATCAGCGGTGGTCATGACGATCGCACCCTTCACCAGCGCGGGGTGGGAGAAATCAAGCTCGCCGCTCGCGGTCACCACCACCAGCCGCGGCTCGGTGGCGCGACCAAGTGCGCTGCGCAAAGAGGTGAACTCGGTCGCCAGGTCGGGATAGACGTGGGCAGGCGTCCAGAGATGGCCGGGAGTCGCGCGCATCGTGCCGGCCCCGATCACCACGGCGTCGGCGCACGCGCGCAGCAGCCCCATCAAGAAGCGATCTGCCGGAGACTTGCCGCTGATGATCGAGCCGGCCGACGGCTTCGACCCGAGGGTGACGATGCCGTCCAGCGACGAGACGAAGTTCGAATACACCACCGGGGTCTTGAAGCCCAGCCGGCCGTACAGGTGATGCAGGTCGGCAGGCATCTTGTAGCCCGGCAAGTCTGCCTCGTAGAGGACCTCAAACGGAGCGAGCGTCATCAGTGGTCCGTTTTGTCGACCGCCTGGAGGAACTCCGTCCTGAGCTGCGGGTCCGTCTCGTAGTTGCCGCGCCAGAACGAGGTCCACGTACGCGAGTGGCCCTCGCGCACACCGCGCATCTGCGTGCACAGGTGCATCGCGTTCAGGTGCACCGCGACTCCGTGAGGCTGCAGGAGGTGCACCAGCTCATCGGCGATTTCAACGCCGACCCGCTCCTGGACAGTGAATCGCCGAGCAAACAAGCGGACGAGCCGCGTTAATTTCGAGATGCCGATGATCTGCTCGTGCGCGATGTAAGCGATGTACGCGTGGCCGTGAAATGGAAGCGCGTGGTGCTCGCACAGTGAGAAGAACTCGATCGGGCCCTCGATCACCTGGCTGATGCTGCAATCGGGTCCGCCGTGGCACTCGGTCGGGAAGGCGGTGAGCAGCTTGGGGTCGCCTTCGTATCCCGCCGTGGCGTCGAAGAGCGCGCGCAGGTACCGCGTGGGAGTGGTCCTGGTGCCGGGGGTGTCGAGGTCCATGCCGAAGGCTTCGAAGATCTCTGAGGCGTAGCCCTCGAACCTCTTCCACTGCTCGGGCTTGATCGTGCGCGGACGGGTCTTCTCCCACTGCGTCGTCTCTTCGGGGTCGAAAGCGAGGGTGGACATCTGAGTCTCCTTGCTGAGTTGGGTTGTGGCTTCAGGAAGTTTGCAACCTTTGGACTCGTCGGTGAATTTCCAAGCCCTTAGCCCCACAGCTAGGATTCATGCCGCATGAGGAAGCAGTGGCGCTCGTGGATTCCCGCTTTGCCGAGCGACGCCCTCATGGCGGTACTGGGCCTGGGCCTCGCGTACTGGGTCCGCTTCCATGTGTACCCCAAGTACATCCCGGGTGGCGAGGCGCCCGACCCGGGACGCTATTTGCTGGCGGCCCCGGTCGTCGCGATCGCCGTGACCTTGGTCTTCATCTTCATGGACGTCTACCGCCTGCAGCGCGGAACCCAGTTCGTCGACGAGCTGTTCTCCGTCGCCAAGGCGATGGTGGTCACGACCGTCGTGGTGTTCGCGATGATCGGCGTGTACCGCGACGGCCAGTTCACGTACTCCCGGCTCACCTTCACGTACTGGGCCATCGCGGCAACCGTCCTCATCCTGCTCGCGCGCTACGCGCTGCGCCGGGTGCGAGCTCGCTCGTGGAGGCGCGGCGAAGGGATTGATCGCGTGGTCGTCGTCGGTTCGGGCGCGGCTGCGGATCTCATCCTGCAGCGGATTCGCATGTTTCCCGACTACGGATACCAGGTTGTCGGCGTGATTGCGGACGACCTCAAGGCGGGCGCTGCGTTCGGCGGATCAAGCGTGCTCGGAGAGGCAGGTCAGCTGCGCCAGATAGTCATGGATCGCAACGTCAACCTGGTGTTCGTGGCCGCCCCCGACATGAGCCAGGACGAGATTCTTCAGCTCGCGGATTCGTGTCGCGAGTGCCGGACCGACTTCCGGATCGTGCCCAGCATGCTCGAGATCATGACGAGCCGCGTGACCGGCGACCAGCTCGACGGCATTCCCCTGCTGCAGTTTCGACACGGCCTGGACGTCGACGCCGCCAAGGCGACATCCAAGCGGGCGCTCGACATCGTGGTCTCCGGGCTCGGCATGATCGTCATCTCGCCGGTGCTGCTGCTGATTGCCGTGCTCGTGCGGCTCAGCTCGCCAGGTCCGATCCTCATCCACCAGGAACGCACCGGCCTGGGTGAGCGAACGCTGGTCATGCACAAGTACCGCACCATGCGCGCTGACGCAGAAGCGGATACCGGACCGGTGTTTGCTGCGTCCAAGGATCCTCGCCGTACCTGGATAGGCCCGGTGCTGCGGAGGTTCAGCCTGGACGAGCTGCCTCAGCTGTGGAACGTGCTGGTGGGCGAGATGAGCCTCGTCGGACCTCGGCCCGAAAGGCCCGTCTTCGTTGAAGACTTCAAGTCCCGAATGGACCGCTACGCGGACCGCCACCTCGTCCGGCCGGGCTTGACCGGGTGGGCCCAGGTGAACGATCTTCGCGGCCAGACATCAGTCGAGGAGCGGCTCATCTATGACCTCTACTACATCGAGAACTGGTCGCTCGCCTTCGACCTGAAGATCATCCTGATCACGCTGTTCCGCGTGTTCACACACAAGAATGCGTACTGAGACGAATCCGGAACGCGGATTGACTGCGCTGGGTCAATTTCCAATCAGCTTCGGCCTGGCCGGCGCCACCTGCGCGCTGGCTCCGGCATACGTGATCCGGTGGCACATCGGCCCGCTCCCATCCACTCTCCTCGAAGCCGCGATCCTGCTCACGATCGCGGCCTTCGCTGTCGAGGCCTATCGCGCAAAGCATGCGCTTGAGTGGCGGTCGCCATTTACCATCCCGGCCGCCGTGTTCCTGGTGGCGGGAGCGATCAGCGTCCTTGTCTCGCCCGAGCACGTGAAGGGCCTGGGCCTGTACCGCGCGTACCTGGTCGAGCCGATCGCGTTCTACTTCGTACTGGGGCACGTAACCCAGAATGCGTGGCGAGCCAGGGTGATCCTCGGCGGGCTGGCGGCCGGAGCATCCGTGGCCGGCATCGCCAACGCTGTGGTAATCCTGAACGCGATCCGGCATCACACTCTCAACCTGGCCCTCCCGCCCCCGGTCGTCATCTACAACACTCCAAACGCCGTCGCCCTTTACCTCGTACCGCTAATCGGGATCGCGGCCAGCCTGTTCCTTTACGACCGCGATCGTTGGGTCAGACCCCTCAGCGCACTGTTCCTGGCCATCAGCCTCGGCGCCACCTTCCTCAGTCTCTCGCGGGGCGGCTACTTCGCCCTGGCAGTGATCGCGCTGATCCTCGCGGTCGTCAACCGTTACCGCTGGTACCTGCTGCCGGCGGTGGTCGTGCTCGGGGTTGCGATGAGCCGCGTGCCGGCGATCGCAACGCGCATGGCGCACGAGTTCAATCTCTCCGACCCCAACAACACCTTCGTCTCCAGGCTCAACCTCTGGGAGGCGACGCTGAGGATGCTCAAGGACCGTCCGATCTTCGGCAGTGGGTTGTTCGGCTTCGCGCGAGGCATCCAGCCCTATCGCGGCGGTGTGTACGAGGAAAACCTCATCTACCCGCACAACTTCGTGCTCAACATGTGGACCGAGACCGGGCTCCTCGGCCTGGCCGCCTTCCTCTGGCTCCTGGTGCAGACGTTCCGCGTGTCGTGGAAGGGTTGGACTTCAGGCCCTCAGTCGTGGCGCGCGATCCAGCTCGGCATCGTGCTCGCGATGGTCGCGATCGTCATTCACGGCCTGGTCGACGTGCCGTACTTCAAGAACGACCTCGCGCTCGAGTTCTGGACCTTCCTCGGGCTCGCGTGGGCCGGCACGCGTGCGGCAAAGGCGGAAGTTGGCTGAGGCGGTCACCGCCGCGATCCTCAACTGGAACGGTGGGGATCTCGTGGTCGAGTGCCTGCAAAGCATCCTGCGCCAGACGCATCCAATCCAAGAACGCATCGTGGTCGACAACGCCTCCACCGACGGCTCCCTCGAGCGATTGAAGGCCGCGGATCCAGGCCTCATCGTGATCAGCAACCTGCGCAACCTCGGTTTCGCGGCCGCGGCCAATCAGGCGATTGCGGCGGCGAAGGGCAGCTGGTTCCTCCTCGCCAACCTAGACGTGGAGTTCGAGCCGGACTTCGTCGCGAGGCTGGTCGCGGCGGGGGAGCACGATCCCATGATCGGTGCAGTGGCGGGCAAGCTGCTCCGTCCCCGCGCGGACGGTGAGGCCACCATCGTGGACAGCACCGGCCACATCCTGTACCGCAACGGCTGGGCCACCAACCGCGGCGAAGGCCTGCCGGATACGGGCCAGTGGGAGCGCTCGGAGGAGGTCTTCGGCGTCACGGGCGCCGCGCCGCTTTATCGCATGAAGATGCTCCGCGAGATCACCGATGGGCCCGCGCGCCCGTTTGACGAGCGCTTCTTCGCATACATCGAAGACGTCGACCTCGACTGGCGCATGCGATGGCTGGGCTGGAAGGCGTGGTACGAGCCTGCTGTGGCGTGGCACCACCGCAGCGCGACGGGCGCTCGGCGCTCCCCTTTCATCCTCCGCCACATCCTCAAGAACCGCCTCCTGCTCGTGGCCAACAACGACCTCTGGCCGCAGGGACTGCTCCGGCTGCCGAGCGTCGCCGCCTTTACCGTGCTGACGGCCGTCCAGTTCGCCCTGGAATCGCCCGCGGCGCCGCTCGGAATCTTCGATTCCATCCGCCATTTTTCCCAGAGCCTCCAGCGCCGGCGTTTTCTGCGTGCACGCAAGCGGGTGGCTGCCCGTGACATCGCGCGCTGGATGCAGCCCTTCCCGTACCGGCAGAAGCTCAGCCGCAAGCTGCGCCTCGGGACGAGCCGTGCCGCCGTAGGGTCCTGAATCAGAGGCGCGCTGGTACACTCCGCTTCGCCTGGTGCCGGTGCGCCTTCCCAGCTCATGACCGAGTCCCGCGCCTCAGCGCTTCGCCTCCAGATCCAGGAGCTCGTTCGCGAGTACTACGAGGCCGCCTTTCCGGAAGCTGAGTTCGTACCCGGCGAGACCTCGATCTCGTACGCCGGCCGGGTCTTCGACGAGCGGGAGATCGTCAACCTCGTCGACTCAGGTCTCGACTTCTGGCTGACGACCGGCCGGTTCGCGGACGAGTTCGAGAAGAGCTTTGCCAAGTTCTTCGGCCGCCGGCACGCCCACCTGGTCAACTCAGGCTCTTCGGCCAACCTGCTCGCCCTTTCGACCCTCACGGCGCCTCAGCTGGACGAGAGGGCGCGCAAGTGGGGCGGCCGGGCGGCCCTCAAGCCCGGGGACGAGGTGATCACAGTGGCCGCCGGATTCCCCACCACGCTCAACCCGATCATCCAGAACCGAATGGTGCCGGTCTTCGTCGACATCACCGTGCCCACCTACAACATCGATGTCACGCGGCTGGAGGACGCGATGAGCGACCGCACCGCGGCCGTCATGATCGCCCACACGCTGGGCAATCCATTCGACCTGGACGCCGTCATGGATTTCGTGCAGCGCCACCACCTCTGGCTGGTGGAGGACTGCTGCGATGCATTGGGGTCGACTTACAAAGGGCGCCAGGTTGGCACGTTCGGCGACCTGACGACGGTCAGCTTTTACCCCGCCCACCACATGACCATGGGTGAGGGCGGCTGCGTGCTCGAGGATCGCGGCCTGCTCAAGATGCTGGTCGACTCGTACCGGGACTGGGGCCGCGACTGCTGGTGCGATCCGGGCAAGTCCAACACCTGCGGCAAGCGGTTCGGCTGGGAGCAGGGCGAGCTGCCTTTCGGCTACGACCACAAGTACACGTACTCGCACATCGGCTACAACCTCAAGGTCACCGACATGCAGGCCGCGGTAGGGCTGGCCCAGCTGGACAAGGTTGCGGGCTTCATCGAAGCCCGCCGGCGCAACTTCGCCCTTCTCTACGAAAGGCTGGCCGACATGGAGGAGTTCCTGGTCCTGCCCCAGGCCACCGAGGGCTCGGACCCGAGCTGGTTCGGCTTCCCGATGGCCGTGCGCGAGGACGCGCCGTTCACACGCGCGGAAGCCATCGCCCACCTGGAGAGCAGGAAGATCTCGACCCGGCTTCTGTTCGGAGGCAACCTCATCCGCCAGCCCGCATACCTGAACATCGAGCACCGGGTGGCGGGCGACCTCACCAACACAGACTTCGTGATGAACAACGTCTTCTGGATCGGTGTCTACCCCGGCCTGACCCTCCCCATGATCGACTACATGGCCGAGAGCCTCCACCAGCTTCCGGCCCTGGCGACCACTGGACGCTCCTAGACGAGCGTTCGTCACCGGGGGGACCGGCTTTGTCGGGTCCCACCTGGTCCGCCACCTCGTCGAGTCGGGAGACGCCGTGGCGGTGCTCCTGCGCCCCGAGAGCGACCCCTGGCGCATCGCCGACGTCCAGGACCGTGTCGAGGTCATCTCCGGGCGCCTGTCGGAGCCGGCGGGGCTGACCGGGCCGCTGAAAGCCTTCCAGCCCGACGTGGTCTACCACCTCGGCTGGTTCGGCTCCGGAGCGGCGGACCGCGACGACCCTCGCCAGCTCACGGAGAACGTCGCCAACTCGCTGGCCCTCGTGGAGCTGGCAGCCCACGCCGGGGCCACCACCTGGGTCGGGCTGGGCAGCCAGGCCGAGTATGGCCCGACAGCATCCGTGCTCGACGAGTCGACCCCGACTCGCCCGGTGACCGCCTACGGCACCGCCAAGCTGTCCGCCGGCAGGGTGACCCAGCACCTCTGCGCCATGCGGTCCATCCGGCAGGTCTGGCTGCGCCTGGTGACCGCCTACGGTCCCGCCGACCAGCCGTCCTACCTGATTCCTCAAGTTATCTTGAGGTTTCTATTCGGCAGGCGGCCGGCCCTGACCGAAGGCAGCCAGCCGAGCGACTTCCTGCACGTCACGGACGCCTGCAGCGCCATCAGGGCGGCCGCTGTGACCGAGTCGTGCGCCGGAACCTACGTGCTGGCTTCGGGCGACCACCGCCCGGTCCGGGAGGTGGCCCTTACCATCCGGGATATGATCGACCCGCGGCTCGAGATCGGCTTCGGCGAGGTGGTCCCCGCCGTCCCACCCGTCGGTCTGCGCGGTGACCCTCGAGCCCTGAAGCTCGTGACCGGCTGGTCGCCGAAGGTATCACTGGAAGCGGGCCTCGCAGGGTGCGTCGAGTGGTACCGCCAGAATCTCAGCCGATACTCGAAGGAGAACACCGAGTGAACGTCACCGCAGCGGTCGCGCTCGAGTGCCTGGACCGCATGGTGGTGATCCGGGCGGTCGAGGAAGGCATCTGCGCCGAGTACTCGCACCGCAACATCCGAGGTCCGGTGCACCTCAGCATCGGCCAGGAGGCGATGGCGGTCGGCGTCCTCAACGTTTGCCGCGAGGACGACGTGGCCGTCTCCACCCACCGGGACCACGCGCACTACCTCGCAAAGGGCGGCGACGTCGGGGCCATGATCGACGAGCTGTATGGGCTGGAGACCGGCTGCAGCCACGGCTACGGCGGCTCCATGCACCTGTTTTCTCGCGAGGCCAACTTCATGGGCGCGTCCGCGGTGCTGCCAGGTTCCACCCCGGTGGCGGTCGGTCTCGGGCTTGGCTGCAAGCTCGACGGCCGCGGCGCCGTCGCCGTCGGCTTCTCGGGCGACGGGGCGGCGGACGAGGGGTCCTTCTTCGAAGCCCTCAACCTCGCGGCCGTGCTCCGGCTGCCGGTGCTCTTCGTGTGCGAGAACAACGGACTGTCCACCAACACCCCGCTGGCCGCAAGGCAGGCCCAGACCGACATCTCGGCCAAGGCGCGGGCGTTCGGCCTCGTGGCGGAGACGGCAGAAGGGGTGGACGTTTTCGCCGTCCGAGACGCCGCCGCTGGCCTCCTCCACCAGGTTCGCTCCACGTCACAACCCGCGGTCCTGGCCCTGACCGCCGACCGGCTCTGTGCCCACGTCGGTCCGGTGAGCAAGGTCGCCGCGCTCAATCCACAGACGCTGCTCGACGAAGCCGCCGATCCAGGCTCGCGGGATCCGATCGCTTTCTGCGTCGGCGTGATCCTCCGCGAACTGCCCGAACTCCGCGGCGACTGCATCGACATCCTGCGGGAGGTCCCGCTGAAGGTCGCCGCCGAGTTCCAGCGCGCGGACGCCGCCTTCGAGGACCGCAACAAGACGGCCGGTCTCGTGGCTCCCCCACCCCCCAAGGTGCACACCGTTTGATCAGCCCGGCCACGCTCAGCCTCGACTACGCGGCCGCCGTGGTCCACACGCTTGAGCAGGAGATGGCGTTCAACCCAAAGGTCTTTGTCTATGGCGAAGGCATCAACGACGCCGGTGCATACCTCAACTCGACCGACGGGCTGGCCGCAAGCTTTGGCGAGGCGCGCTGCTTTGACGTCCCCAACTGCGAGGACGCGCTGGTCGGGCTTGGCATCGGGTCAGCGCTGATGGGCTACCGCCCGGTCTTCGTCAGCCTTCGAGTCGACTTCCTGATGCTCGCGATGAACCAGATCATCAACCACGCCGCGCGCTGGCCCGCCATGACCGGCTACCAGGTGACGGTACCTCTGACCATCAGGGCGCTCATCGGCCGCGGCTGGGGCCAGGCTGCGCAGCACTCCGGCGCCCTCTACTCGATGTTCGCCAACGTGCCCGGTCTCGAGGTGGTGCTGCCCTCGTCGCCGGCAGAAGGGGCCGGATTGCTGCTGACGGCATTGCGCTCTGACAAGACGACGATCGTGATCGACGATCGCGGCGTGTTCGGGGCAGCAGAGGATATGCCTTCGGTCATCGAGCCCATTCCGTTCGGCAAGGCGCGAGTCGCTCGCGCCGGCACCGACGTCACGTTCTTCGCGATCTCGAGCATGACGCGATTCGCCCTCCAGGTCGCCGAGGCGGTTTCGGCCTCAGGCATCTCCGCGGAGGTCCTCGACCTGCGTACGGCGCGGCCTCTCGACAAGGAGACCATCCGCGCCAGCGCGGCTCGCACCGGTCGCGTCGCGGTTTTCGACATCGGTTGGCCTGGCTTCGGGTTAAGCGCCGAAATCGCACGCGTGATCAGCGAGGCGTCCGTCTTGCAGCGCCCTCTGCTCAGCGTGCATCGCCGTGATGAGCACACGCCTTCCAGCGCTTTTCTAGAGGACGAGCACTACCCCAAGCTCGACGAGGTCGTGCACCGAGTGAAGACCCATTTCAGCTAGTCGGCG
>CATPBO010000035.1 GCA_955652835.1 Candidatus Dormiibacterota bacterium | reverse complement strand
ATGAGCGTGCGACGTGGCGAGGTCTACGGCTTTCTCGGCCCCAACGGGGCGGGGAAAACCACGACCTTGCGCATGCTCGTCGGCCTCATCCGGCCGACCTCTGGCACGGCAACCGTCGCTGGGCACACGCCTGGCAGTCCCGCCGGATTGGCGCGCATCGGCGCGCTCATCGAGTCGCCGGGCTTCTATCCCTACCTGTCAGGCCGCGAGAACCTCAAGGTCGTGGCGGACATGGCGAGCGTGAGCCAGAAGCGCGTCGACGAGGTGCTCGACATGGTCGAGCTCACATCGCGTGCCGGCCGGAACTTTGGCACCTACTCGACCGGCATGAAGCAGCGTCTTGGCGTGGCGGGGGCGCTGCTCAAGGACCCGGACCTGCTCATCCTCGACGAGCCGAGCAACGGCCTCGACCCCCAGGGCATGGCGGAGATGCGCAAGCTCATCACGGACATCGCCCAGGGCGGGCGCACCGTGCTTCTGTCGAGCCACCTCCTCGGCGAGGTGGAGCAGATCTGCGACCGGGTCGGAGTCATCAGCAACGGCCGGCTCATAAGGCAGTCGACAGTGCAGGAGCTGCTGGGCGAAAAAGGCGTCGTGGTCAGGGCACAGCCTTCCGACCGTGCAGGCGAGGTCCTCACCCGGATGTTCGGACCGGAGGCGGTGGTCCGCGAGGACGGGTTCTTCCACCTGAAGACCGACCCCGGACAGAGCCTGGAGATCAACCGTCAGCTCATGGCGTCCGGCGTCGGGGTCACTGAGTTGCGCCCATACGAAAGATCGCTGGAGGAAGTCTTCTTCCAGCTCACAGGAGAGAAGCAAGGATCATGATCGCAACCATCAAAGCGGAATGGCGTAAGAATCGTTTCCGGCCGGCGTTCCTGGTGTCCTCCGGCGCCGTCGCGGCAATCACCATCCTGCTCTACGGATTCAGCTGGTACCAGGCACTCAACCCGGTGGCGGGCGATAGGCGGGCTGTGTCCCTGCTGACCCTCTACCCGGACCAGTTCGTCAACAACGTCATGGGAGCAGGCTTTCCGCTCGGCGCAGCGATCGCCATCGTGCTCGGCGCGTTGATCGCCGGGTCGGAATACTCATGGGGCACCATGAAGACGTCCCTCACCCAGGGACCTGGTCGCCTCACCACATGGTTTGGACGCGTGATCGCTTTCGAGGCCTGGATGGGCATCATCACCGTGATCCTGTTCGTGGTCGGAGCAGCGTCCAGCGTGGTCGTGGCCTCGTTTCAAGGCGACGCAATCGCATGGCCGGCGATGATCGACATCGCCAAGGGATTTGGCACCATCTGGCTGGTCTTTGCGGTGAACGGCGCAATCGGTCTGGCGCTCGGCACCCTGATCCGCAGCTCGGCGGCGGCGCTCGGCGTCGGCCTGATCTACGTCCTCGCGGTCGAGGTCATCGCGGTGCGGTTCATCGACAGCATCAACAGCGGCGCGTACAAGTGGGTCGGCAACCTCTTCGTCAACCAGAACGCGACCGCGCTCACTCAGAGTTTCACGTCTCCGGCATTCGGGCCCTCGGTCGCACCGGCGATCAGCGCTGAGCAGGCCGTAGTCGTCCTCTTCGCTTACTTCGCCGGATTGATCATCATCGCGGCGGCCCTGATCCGGCAGAGGGACGTCACATAAGCCTCAACCGTGCTCGCCTACCCTTGAGCGGCCGGCCGTGGTCTTGGATCACGGGCCGGCCGCGGCTCGTCGACGGCTTCCTGGTCGCGATCACCTTCCTGCCCGGCCTCGCTGCGCCGATCTCCGACTGGATCCACCACCAACCGGCTCCGCTGATCGTGTTGAGCGTGCTGCTCGTGCCGGTGCAGTCTTTGCCGCTGTGGTGGCGGCGCCGCTACCCGCTTGCAGTCCTCTGCATCGTCGCGATCCCGCCATTGATTCGGATCCTGACCGGGTTGTCGCTCGACGCATCCACAGCCGCCGTGGTCTTCGCTGTTTACGCCGTATCCGTCTACGGTGGATCGCGCGCCCGCCTCTGGGTCGGCGCGCTGGCGGTGGTCTCGATCATCATCGGCGTCGCCCTCACGCTCACGAACTTCGCGCCTCCCTTCCATTCGAGGGACTACCTCGCCTTTGCGCCGCAGTCGCTCGTGGCCTGGGTGATCGGCGACTACATGAGGTCGCGCCGCCAGTTCTTCGCCGAGCTCGTGTCACGCCACCAGGCTGCGCGCGAGCAGGCGGCCGAGGAAGAAAGGTTGCGCATCGCTCGAGAGCTTCACGACGTCGTGGCTCACAACGTGAGCGTGATGGCGATCCAGGCCGGAGCAGCCCGGGTCTCGGGTAACTCAAGCCGGGAGGCGCTGCAGGCGATCGAGACCACCGCTCGCGACACGCTCGCCGAGCTGAACCGCCTGCTTGGCGTGCTGCGCAAAGGGCCCGACGCTCCGCTCAGTCCACAACCAGGTCTGGATCAGATCGAGGCGCTGCTCAAGACGGCTCGTGACGCGGGCCTTGAGGCGACGCTCAAGGTCACCGGAGATCAGAGACCGCTCGCCGCTGCACTCGACCTCTCCGCGTACCGCATCGTCCAGGAGGCCATCACGAACGTGCTCAAGCACGCCAACGCGAGCCGGGTCGAGGTGATCTTCGACTACGAGCCGGAGGCGGTGGCCCTGACGATCAGTGACAACGGCAGCGGCGCCACGGCAACGATCGGAGCCTCGACCGGGCACGGCCTCATCGGCATGCGTGAGCGCATCGAGATGTTTGGCGGCGAGCTGGGCACCGGGTCGTCATCGCTTGGTGGGTTTACGGTGCGCGCGAGACTTCCGATCTCATGACGATCCGCGTCGCCCTGGCCGACGACCAGGCGCTCGTGCGGGCAGGCTTCCGGATGATCGTTGAGTCGCAGCCAGGCATGCAGGTGGCCGGCGAGGCCGCTGACGGGCAAGAGGCGATCGAGCTCGTTCGCCGCGAGCGCCCGGACGTGATCCTGATGGACATCCGCATGCCGCGCGTCGACGGCATCGAGGCGACTCGACAGGTCGCCCAAGAAACTAAAGGAGAAACGAGAGTCGTGATCCTGACCACATATGAGCTCGACGAGTACGTCTTCGACGCGCTCGCCGCCGGCGCGTCCGGCTTCCTGCTCAAGGCGGCACCGCCGGAAGACCTGATTCGCGCCATCGAGGTGGTCGCGGCCGGCAACGCGCTGCTCGATCCCTCCGTGACCAGGCGGCTGATCGAGGAGTTCGCCAAGCGCCCGGAGCCCGCGTTCAAGCGGCCGAAGGAGCTCGGTTCGCTCACCGAGCGCGAGCTCGAAGTGCTGCGCGCTGTGGCGCGGGGTCTCACCAACCATGAGATTGCGACCAAGCTTCACGTGGGCGAGACCACAATCAAGACGCATGTCTCGCACCTGCTGGACAAGCTTGACCTGCGAGACCGCGTGCAGGCGGTCATACTCGCGTACGAGGCAGGGTTGGTCGACCGCTCATGAGCTGGGGCGCCGTCAGTTTGCGCACCGCATGGATCTTCCTTGCGGTGTGCTTGGTGTTCGAGGTCGTGTCGGTGACCATTTTGTTGGCCGGCTCCAACTTCTCCATAGCGGTGGTCAGCGATCCCATGCGTGTGTTGACTATGGGTTCGCGGGGCGCTGACCTTTGGCGGCTGGGCTCTTTGCTCGACATGTTTGGGTACGTGACGGCGATACCCGTCGTCCTTTACTTGGGGTCTCGGTTTCGCGAGGAATCCGGGATCGATTTCTTCACGCTGTCCGGGATCCTGTTCTTGGTCATGGGCGCGCTGGCGGCGATCACCTTCGCCTTCGCAGCCGCACCGCTCATCCGTGAGTACGCGACCAACCCTTCAGCGAAGGACGCCATCGCGACGACGTTCGTCGCCCTGTACCGCATCACCACCTTCGGCATCTGGCAGACGCTCAACGGGTTCCTAGTTGGGACCTGGGGGATTGGCGTGGGACGGCTGGCTTGGAAGCAAGGAGCGCGTCCGCTGGCCTGGGTCTTGTTTGCCCTAGGGGTGGTCTACGCCGGCGGCGCCGCGGCGCACATTTCAGGGATATTTCCCGGCTCGTAAAAACCTCGGTACGCTACGGATCCGATGTCGATCTCGACTGACGGGCAGGACCTTTTCGCGCCCGACGACCCGGTCCTTTACCCGAGGTATCCCTCTGAGATGATCGAAAGGCGGCTCTCATTGGTAGCTGATCTCCGCACTGAGCTGCCGCCCAACGTGGCTCCTGCGTTGCTTGCACGAGCCACCGAGCAGAAGATCCCCCTGCTCGAAGCCCAGGCCAAAAGGGCGATCGGCCTGGCGCATCGCGACGCCGCCCAGCTCACGGCCGCCATCGCCATCTGGGAGCGGGTCGGCGCGCTGCCGAGCCTCGGCCGGACGCGGGCAGAACGAGGCCTGATCACGGGGGATCAAAAGGAGACCGACGCCGGCCTGGACATCTTGAAGAAGCTTGGCGACGTCAACTACGTGGACCGGTTCGCCACCGATGTTTGAGCCATCGAGAATTTAAGCGACCGTTCACTCCGCGACCTGCGTTGGTAGTTCGTAATGACGTGGTAAGCAGCGTCCTCCACCGGCTTGGCATGGTCGGCGCGATCCTGATTGCGACCGCGCTGATCTTCGGAGCCATCGCCGGTGGAGTGATCGTCCACCGGCTGCAGGCAGCGCCGACAGCGTCCAGCGAGCAGCAGCAGGGTGACCACGCAGATGGGCCAAACGCGGGGCCATCCAAGAAAGGCTCCCCGCCGTCAAAGAGCAACCACGCGAACGAGGACCAACAATCGGGAGCGCAGGGGGACGAGCAGCAAGACAAGGACGCTTGACATATAGCCAAGCGTGCTTTACTATCCGGCACGATGACTGAGGAGACGCCCAGCCCGAACCCTGCCGACGCTCCGGTCGACCCGCTGTACACGCACCCCGCGTCGCCGTTCCTCCAGACCGAGGTACCGACTCCGGTCGCCTTCCCTCCGCCGCCGAACCCAACGCCGCCCGCCGCGATCTACTCGACGTGGGTGCTCTACCGCACGCAGATCGAGTTCGGGCTCGCGATCCTGGCGTACCTGATGGTGCTGGTGGGCTCGATCGTAGTCGTGCAGGCAAACCCAGATGCGGGCTGGCGCTACTACGTGGTCGTGCTGCCCGTGGCGCCGGCGGCGTTCGTGATCTGGCTTTTCATGCGGGCGCTGGCGCGGCTCGACGAGCTGCAGAAGCGGGTCCAGATGCAGGCGTTTGGGTTCTCGCTCGGGACGACCGCGCTCGTGACGTTTGGATACGGGTTCCTCGAAGGCGCGGGCCTGCCGCATTTGAACTGGACTTATGTCCTGCCGCTGATGGCGGTGCTGTGGGCGCTCGGCACGGCGATCATCAGCTGGCGGTATCGGTGAAGAACCGGCTGAGAGTGCTGCGGGCTGAGCTGGACTGGTCGCAGGCCGACCTGGCCGAGCGTCTGGGGGTTTCGCGACAGACCGTGAACGCGATCGAGACCGGCAAGTACGACCCAAGCCTCCCGCTGGCGTTCTCGTTGGCGCGGACGTTCAAGCGGCGAATCGAAGAAATCTTCGAATCGGAAGCAAGCCGGGCGTAGACTGCCGCGGCCGGGTGGGGGACCCGGGCTTAGACTGCGGTCCGTGCGGGGTCTACGCCAGGGCCTGATCGCTCTTGTCGTGATCGTCGCGGTCATTACTGGCGTGGTGCTGAACGCGCGTCCGATCCCAGACTCGAGGCCTGTCGCCGTGGCGCCCACGCCTGAAACCACCACGACGGTCGAGCCGCCCCTCGCCAGCTCCGCGCCCGACCTCGGTAGCTTGCAGGAAGACGTCGGATCAGTGCTGGTCGTCTCGTGGCGCGGCCCGGCGATCTCAACGACGCTGCGCTCTTTGCTGGACGACGGTCGTGTCGGAGGTGTGCTGCTGTTCGCATCCAACTTCAGCGGCCCCGAAGGCGTGAAGGCGCTGAGCGACAGCATGCAGGCGTTGGCCTCGACGGCGTGTCTGGACCATCCGATCCTGGTCATGCTCGACGAGGAGGGCGGACAGGTGAACCGCGTGGTGGCAACCTTCGCGCCGCCGTCCGAGCTGGTCGCCGGAGCCGGAGGTCCGGACCACGTCCGCGCTGTCGAGCGTGAGTCGGGACTTGGGCTGCATCAGCTCGGGGTTGGGCTCAACCTGGCGCCAGTGGCGGACGTCCGAACCAATCCTCGCGACCAAGTCATCGGCGACCGATCGTTCGGCTCCAACTCGGCGATGGTGTCGCCGCTTGTGGGCGCTGCCGTGCAAGGGCTGCATGAAGGCGGAGTGGGGGCGACTCTGAAGCACTTCCCCGGACTTGGTGGGGCAGCGGGCGACCCGCACGTTGCGATTCCGACCGACCCGGAATCGGAGGCCCAATGGCAGCGGGTCCAGATGCCGGCATTCCAGGCAGGGATTGCCGCAGGAGCTGACGCCGTCATGACGACGGCGGTTTACGTGCCGGGTCTTGGCGCGGGCAGCGTGCCGGCGATGTTCTCACCCACGGTGGTCGGCCGCCTCCGCACCCAGCTGGGCTTCGGCGGTGTGATCATCTCGGATTCGGTGAGCATGGGCGGGATCGGCGCGCGCTATTCGCTGCCGGATGCCACCGTGCTCGCGCTTGCCGCGGGAAACGACCTGGTGTTACTCGGCAACGGCGACCCCGCATACGAAGGCGAAGCAATGGCGGCGGTCACAGCCGCGGTCCTGGCGGGCCGCCTGGATCGAGCGCTTCTGCACGAATCGGCGATGAAGGTGAACCGGCTGCGAGACAGGTGGGGCCGGCGATTCACGCACTGCAGGTCGGTCCGCACGGTCTGACTGCCGGCTGGACGGGCCAAGGTATGATCTTTCCTCTGGCCGAGCGGGAGTAGCTCACTTGGTAGAGCGCGACCTTGCCAAGGTCGAGGTAGCGGGTTCGAAGCCCGTCTCCCGCTCCAGCTTGGCTCCTGCTTGGCGAGATCCCGGATCGTCCTGTCTACGAGATGTTCAGGCGGCCGATGCCGCCCCGGATCGAATATGACGGATAAGTGAACCAGATGTTTCCATCAGGGCCGACAGCGATGTTTGTGGGCCGTCCGTACCCCTCGATCTTGAAATAGCTGAAGACTCCGGCTGGCGTCACCCTGCCAATGCTGTGGTTGCCCTCGTCAGTGAACCAGAGATTGCCATCCGGCCCGGCGACGATGCCCCTGGGCGTAAAGAGCCTCGAGTCGGTGAAAAGCGTGATCACCCCGGCTGGCGTGATCCGGCCGATGGCGGGGTGGAAGCCGACTTCGCTGGTGGCGGTGGTGAACCAGACGTTGCCGTCGGGACCGGCGGTGATGCCCAAAGGAGTGGCGATTCCCGGGTCTGTGAAGTTGGTCACGACGCCGGATGGAGTGATCCGGGCGATGCGTCCGCCAAATGCGACGCCCGTGGCCACCCACACGTTGCCGTCCGGGCCTTTCACGATGTCTTTCGGTTCGCCCCCCACACCGAGCATTGGATCCTTGTTGAAAAACCTGAACACCCCCTGCGGCGTCATGCGGCCGACGCCCTGGACATCGGTGAACCACAGGTTGCCGTCCGCACCAGCGGTGATGCTCGCCGGCAGGTGAACAAATGATGCGTTGAAGTTGCTGAAAGAGCCGGTCGGCGTGATACGCCCGATGCTGCCTGACGTCGTCGCCTTCTTGGTGCCCAGGTTGGCGAACCAGAGCGCACCGTCCGGTCCTGTCGTGATGTCGCGCGGGTTGTTGAGGCTCGGGTCGGCGAACTCAGTTATCGCACCCGACGTGTCGATCCGGCCGATTTGATCCGGCGTTTCGGCGTCCGTAAACCACAGGTTGCCATCGGGCCCCGCTGTGATGGCGGTCGGGTCCATGAAGTTCGCCGAGTAGAAGAGATGGATTGATGATGTGGCCGTGGATGAGGCCGACGCAGTTTGGCCGACACTACTCCCGGTGCCCGACGACGAGCAGCCGGCCAGGCTCGCGCAAACGAGCACAGCAGCCATGGCTGCTCTCAACCATCCACGGTCCAGCGTCAACCGATGCCCTCCACGCGGCGTGCCTGGCCCGAAATCCTAGGTGGCGCGTTGCCCAAGTTGATCGGCTACGCTGGCGAATCAAGCCGCGCCATTGCCCAACCCTTCGGCTGCCACAGCGTAGCCGGTATTGGACCTCAACGACCTGATTGGTACTCGGGGCGTTGGACCTCGTCTCCCGCTCCAGCTTTTCGTCAATTACGAAACTGCTGCAGGTCCCTGGCCGTTCTGGGTGAACTCTCATCGCTTCAACGGTTAGTCTCCAGAATCCGGTGGAATCGGTGAACCTGTCACTTCAGGACGCTCGGCGCATCGCCATCCGCGCCCAACGGCTGGCCGGCCCGCGGCCTCCAGCCACGGCTGAGGGCCTGATGGAGATTGCACGCTCGATCCGGGTGATCCAGATCGACTCCATCGCCGTGGCCGGCGCGCCGACGCAGTATCTCGTGCCGTTCTCGCGGCTGGGTCCGTACGATCGCGCGATCCTCGACCGGCTCGTGTTCGTGGACCGCCGGCTGTTCCACTACGTCGCACACGCTGCGTCCCTTGTCTTGACAGAGGACTTCCCGATCTTCGCCACCACTATGCGGCCGTACTCGAAACGCACTGATAAGTGGGCGCTTCGGGCGGCCGAATGGATGGAGGCCAATGCGCGCCTGCGGCAGCAGGTTCTCAATGCGATCCGGAGACGTGGGCCTTTGCGATCACGCGATCTCGAGGACACGGCAACGGAACATTGGCAGTCGTCCGGGTGGACCGCCGGACGCAATGTCAACCAGATGCTGGAGCGACTGTGGGTCGAGGGTGAGATCACCGTGGTCGGGCGCGATGGCAATCAGCGGCTGTGGGACCTCGCGAATCGCTGGTTTCCCGCCTGGACGCCGCGCGAAAGACTGTCAGCGAAGGCCCGCTCGGACCGCGCTGTTGAGCTTTCCCTGAAAGCCCTGGGCGTAGCCACCGAGCGCCAGGTTTACGAGCACTTCACGCGCTGGGCATACGACGATCTGAAAGGCTCGTTACAGCGGTTGGTGGATCGCAGCGATGTATTGCCCGCGACCATGGGCGGCCGCCGCGGCTTCTACCTCCACCGAGACCACGTCGACCATAAAGGTGCGCCGTGGGGCGGCCGGACCGTCCTGCTGTCTCCATTCGATAACCTGATCGCCGATCGGAAGAGGACGAAGCTGCTCTTCGATTTCGACTTTGGCATCGAGATATACGTGCCGGCCGCGAAGCGCAAGCGGGGTTACTACGTCTTACCGATCCTATCGGGCGACCGCCTCATCGGATCCGCCGATGTGAGATTCGATCGATCCGCCCGGCGGCTGGTGGTCGATAGGCTGCTGTTCGAAGAGGGATTCGGCATGACCGCTGCGGTCCAGCGTGCGATCGACGAGCTCGAGACATTCGTCAGCGCCGACGGAACGGAGGCGGCGTCCACCAAGAGTCCGCCAGCTCAATTGCCGAGTCGCTAGACGGGTTCAACCCAGTGTTTGGTATGTGGGGCTTCTGTCCCGTCTCCCGCTGCAGCTTTTGAAAACCCATTTCAAGGGGGAAGCTAGAAAGCCTTGGCGGGCGCTGACTGTTGAACTTAGCGTTGTGCGACGCGGAGCAGCAGGCTCGCGCGCTCGCATGTGCAGCTTTGGTGTAGCGTGCCCGTACATGGCCGAGGTCGTGCTCTTTCATCACGCCCAGGGACAGACAGCTGGATTCCTCGCATTTGCCGATCAGCTCCGCGCTGCCGGACACACCGTCCACGCCCCAGATCTGGATGAAGGGCGGACTTTCACCACGCTCGACGAGGGCGTTGCTTACGCCAAGCAGGTCGGCTTCGACACACTTCTTGAGCGGGGCCGGCTCGCCGCCCAGAGCTTGCCGAACGAAGTCGTCTATGCCGGGTTCTCGCTCGGGGTGATGCCGGCGCAGATGCTGGCTCAAACGCGCCCCGGCGCCAGGGGGGCCTTGCTGTTTCACGCCGCTTTCCCAACCTCGGAGTTCGGCGGCCCCTGGCCGCAAGGGGTCCCTCTGCAGATCCACATGATGGAGGCCGACGAGTGGGTGCAGGAAGGAGACCTCGACGCTGCCCGCGAGCTCGACAAAACGATTGAGGGCGCGGAGCTGTTCCTGTACCCGGGCGATCGCCACCTGTTCGCTGACAACAGCCTCCCCGACTACGACGAAAGAGCCGGGGGACTGCTTACGCAACGCGTGCTCGCGTTCTTAAAGGACGTTGGGTAGACCGGCAGCAGTGTCAATTGCACGGCCTCATGCTCGGGGCGTCAAGCCAGACGATAGATGAATTCGACCGGCTGATTGGTACTCGGGGCCGCGGACCCCGTCTCCCGCTCCACCAACTCATCGAACTGAGTGTGGTTTCATCGGCGGTCCCACGATCTGCGAATTGAACTTGGCGCTGACCTGAGCGATCAACTCGAAATCCATCGGTCCTCGTGGTGGCAGGCCATCGCCATCGGCGGGACGACCCAGTTCGACGAAAAACTGCTCGGCACCCCCTGGCGCGTACAAAATGAGGTACCGGGCATTGGAGTCGCCTTCGATGACGAAGGTGTGGGGCACTCCGCGGGGTATGCGCACGTATGAACCGGGTGCGGCCGGGAACGTCTCATCGCCGCAGCGGTATGTCAGATGGCCTTCGATGATCCAAAAGATCTCGTCATCGGCGTGGTGGATATGGAGAGGTGGTGAGTGTCCCGGCGGCACGAGAGCCTCCACCAGACCGATCTGGCCGTTCGTCGTGCTGGCGGTTGCCTTGATAATCATGCGGGTGTCCAGGAACCACAAGACCTCGCCAGTTCCGGGGGACAGAGTCAAGAGAGCCGTGTGAATGGTCATGTTTTCTTTCTCCTGGTCATGCGCTTTAGGTCGTCGACAAGTACGTCGATCGCCCAGCTGACGCCTAGCCGGATCTCGTCGCCGTCAAGGCCGCTTTCGTCCTGGATGGTTATCCACGTGTTTGAGCTGATGAGGAAAGCAATCACCGCTGTGACCCGTCTTGCCTCGTCCGTCTCGAGCTTGTCTGTGAGAGGCCGCAATGCGCTCCCGATCACCTGGAGGCGGCGAGACCGTTGTCCAGCGCGAATTCCTCTGCCGGTTGTGGATCGATAGAGCGCGCGGGCGAGATCCGCTCGGCGCTCCATCAGGCGCGATCCCTCGCGAAAGGTCGCACTCAGCTGCTCTGGTCCTCCGATCTCTTGCGGCATACCCACCGTCTCCGCAAACCTTTGGCCGGCTGCGGCCAGCAACGCCTCACGGGTCGGGAACATTCGATATAGGGTTCTTCGCGAAATGCCGGCCGCCCGTGCCAGGTCTTCCATGGCGATGTCATGGAAGCCATCGCCCTCGACCCGGGCCAGGAGAACGTCAAGTACCGCCTCGCGCGCAGCCGATGCCATTCGTTCCCGAAGAGGCACAACTTCGACAACGGCCATGACACAACTGTGCCAGAGATGGCACGCCTGTGTCAACTCTCCACCTGAACCGGTGTATGTACGCGACTATTCTGTATTATGTACACATGACGAGGCGAACCACTATTGAGATCGATGAGACACTCCTCGCGCGAGCTAAGAAAGCGCTCGGCTCCAAAACCACGCGAGCCACGGTCGAGGAATCGCTCCGAAGGGCGGCTGAAGGGGCGGAGACTACGGCGATGGCACGTGCCGCGGGCCAGCGACGCTACCTCGAGGGCCTTGGCGCCCATGCTGACCTCGCGGTCCTGGGTTCGGAGGATATGTGGCGGTAGGCGGCTGGATCCTCGACAAGAGTGCCGCCGCCCGAGCAGGAACTCCCGCAATCGACGCGCAGTTGGAGGAGCTGGTGGGCTCCCTGGCAGTGTGTCCGGTGGGCGAGCTGGAGCAGCTCTACTCGGCGCGTTCTGCCACTGACTACGACGCCCTGAAGTCCGATCTCCGCGATAACTTCGAGGTGGTTGCGGCGCCGCCCGACCTACTGGACAGAGCGCTTCGCCTTCAGCACGACCTCGCGCATCACCACGGCATGTGGCATCGGACCCCGATCGCCGACCTCCTCATCGCCGAGACCGCTCTCTACCACAGTCTGGGCGTGGTTCACGTCGATGGCGATTTCGACCGGATCGCGGAAGTTCGGCCGCTTGCCGTCCGTCGTTTGAAGGAGTAATAGCGTCGATGCCAAGGGCCTGGCAGCGGTCCACAGCACTGGCTAGCTCTAACAGCTGTGCGCGCACGATACCGAGGTTCGACTGACCCTAGCGGTCACTCGAGGCGATAAATGAATTCGACCGGCGGCTTGGTACTCGGGGCGTTGCACCCCGTCTCCCGCTCCACCTTCGCCCCCCAAGACGTTGAGTGTGCGGCCGATCGGCTTTCGAGGGATTCGATTCCCCTCTTTTCGCAACACTCGCCACCCTTAATGGGCAGGATGCCATCTCGAGGGTGCATCGCCCACGATTCTGGGTAGTGTCTCGAGCTCCACGGATTCCAGACGCTCTGACGACGGGTCCTTTCAATCTCGAGGAGGCTGGGCGGCATGGGCTAACGAAGAATCACCTGCTCGGGGCGAGTTGGCGCCGACTTGGTGGCGGCTGTTACGCGTTCCACGCCATAGCCCACGACCCCAATGTTGTGCTTGCCGCCGCCGTTCGGCGTCTTCCGAGGAAGGCAGTCTTCTCCGGTCGAACAGCAGCCTGGCTTCACGGCCTCGATCTGCGTCCATGCGAGCCTATTGAGGTCACTCTCCCGTTGGGCTGCCCCACGTCGCGGCTGGTCGGAGTCGCAGTGCGGCGCTCCACGGTTGACGCTGGCGAGACTGTGATGCGCCGCGGACAGCCGGCAACGTCGGTGGTTCGAACGATCGCAGATCTCGGCCGTCGCCTCCCACTATTAGAAGCGGTGGCAGCTCTCGACATAGCGTTGCACAGGAGGCTGCTCGAGCTGGTTGATCTGCGTTCGTGGGCCGGCGCACACCCGCGGTATCGCGGCGTAGCTCGCCTGCGCAGAGCCACCGAGCTGGCCGAGCCAGCGACTGAATCTGTGATGGAGACACGGCTGCGATTACTGCTGGTGCTCGCGGGGCTGCCGAGGCCGCTAGCCCAGATTTCGCTCTGTGACGAAGACGGTCATTTCGTGGGGCGGCCAGACTTCTACTACCCGCGGCACCGCCTGGCGCTCGAGTACGACGGTTCAGGCCACCGCGAAAACCTGACGGGCGATAACCGGCGTCAGAATCGAATGGTCGATGCAGGTTATCGCCTGCTGCGCTTCACAGCCGCCGATGTCCTGTCAGCTCCCGATTCGGTCGTGGCTCTGGTGAGACGGGCACTCCGCAACCACGACTAGATCCAGATCATCCGAGTCGATAAATGAAATGCACTGAAGGATTGGTACTCGGGGGCGCAGGCTCCCGTCTCCCGCTCCACCTTCTCTTGTGCTACAAATAGCACATGGCAACGGTAGGTATTCGTGAGCTCCGTCAGCGTGCCAGCGAGCTGCTTCGCCGGGTCGAGGCCGGTGAAACCATTGAGGTCACTGACCGCGGCCGGCCGGTCGCGGTGCTTGCCCCGTTGCCCGAAGCCGGAGCTTTAGAACAGCTCCGAGCTGCTGGCGAGGTGATTCCTGCCGCCGGCAGCCTCACCGACCTCCCATTGCCCTTGCCGGTGGCGGACGGAAAGGAATCACCTTCGGTGATTCTGGCGCGGCTGCGTCGCAATGAACGCTGAGCGCGCGATCTACCTGGACTCGTCCGCGATCGTCAAGCTCGCGGTCGCTGAGAAAGAGTCATCCGCTCTCCGGCGTTACCTGCGACGCCGGGCACCGGTCGTCGTCAGCGCCCTCGCGCGAACCGAGGTCGCTAGAGCGCTATTACCGCTGGGTCCAGCGGCGGTGCAAAGGGGCCATGAGGTGCTGAGCCGCGTTGAGCTGATTCGGGTCAGCGACCGGATCCTCCTCGATGCTGGGACGCTGCTGCCAGCCCAACTTCGCTCGCTAGACTCGATTCACATCGCGACGATGCGCCAGCTTGGTAGCAGCCTTCGCCGGGTGGTGACCTACGACAGCCGAATGGCGCAGGCAGCTTCGGCGATGGGGATGACCACAGTCGCGCCCACCTGATTGGCCAGCCGGGGGCGTCCGACCCTGGGGTCAGCGGTAAACGTCGTCGACAGACTCCGAAAGCCTGGACGGTGCGCGTTTGATGACGCCGATGAAAGGTGCGGCGCGCTCGTGAAGAAAGCGGTGAGCTGAGGACTGAGCTTGCCACCCACCAGACGCACGCGCGAACAATCCAAGTGACTTCGCAGGGCTTATAAGGAACTGCGCCGACGCCGGCGAATCTAGCTCACCATTCCGGATCGAAGCGAGGCTGCCGCCGACGGCTCCGTCATTTGGACCTCACGGCGTATGCGTCACGCACTTTGGTTCACACGCCTGGGGCCACTACGAACGCTTGTACGGCCTCAGGACCCGCACTGGGAGCGACACCGGGACGGCTCGATGGGCAGAGACGGGCAAGGTGGGGGGAGGGGTCTCGTTATAGCAATTGAAGGTGGAGCGAGCGGCTCGCTGCACCGGGAATCCGAAAGATGTACCAACGATCAGTGAGCGAACAGCGATTCCGACGTCACGTCGCCCAGGTTCGGGCGCGGTTCGTCGACGTCTACACTCGCGACCCGGAGAACGCGCTGGAGCGCCTATTGGAGGACTTAGGCGACCTTATGCGCGACGCCACCAGGCTCGATGCAGCATTCGGCTTCGGCATCACCGACCAACTGATCACTCAAGCGCCACCGGGCACGCGTTTACGACGGCGCCGCGCTAACAGGTCGGTTAGCAGCCAAGCCTGAGCGGGCACGGCAGGGCCTTTACTGCCGTGAGGCTGGGCGGGTCGACCATCTCTCGTTGCTGAAACGTTAAAGATCGCGATGGGCGATCTGAATCCTGTTGCGGTTGAGGTTCAGAAAGCTCTTACGCAGCGAGAGTTGGAGGTGCTGCAGTACATTGCTTTCGGCCTATCCGACAGAGAAGTGGGGTACCTTCTCCACATCAGCCCGACGACTGTTCACAAGTACGCCGGACGCGTGTACGCCAAGCTAGGGGCACGCAATCGTGTGGGGGCGGTCGTCACCGCGCTTCGAGCGGGGCTCCTTCAACTGTAAGTCTCCGGAGCTTGCCACGCCGCAAGGAAGGCTAGATGCCGTCGTTTCCCTTATTGAGCGAATGAACGAGAACGTCAACCGCGCAATGGGGGAACTGGTGGCGCTGGGCGCCATCCATCCCTACCTACTCGCCGACGACACTATCGAGTTGCGCCCCTCGCCAGCGTCGCCCGAGCTCTCCCAAAAGGTTGCTGAGATTTTCGAGCGCGCGGGCCTGCGAGAGCTGGAGCCATGGGTCTGGGGAGTCCCGCAGGCAGATAAGGTCGACTGAGCCGGTCTCCCGCTCCACCCAAAACTGCGCAGCCCCGAAGAGCCGGCCCATAATCGAGCGCGTGAACGGGGTGCACGACCTTGGTGGAATGCACGGGTTCGGCCCCGTGATTGCCGAGCCGGATGAGCCGGTCTTCCACGCCCGCTGGGAAGGCCAGGTGAGAGCCCTGATGCAGCGCACCGTCGGTCGCTATTACAACCTCGACGAGTTCCGCCATGCGATCGAGCGGATGCCGCCCGACGAATACCTACGGTCGAGCTACTACGAAAAGTGGCTGCATGCGGTTCAGACGTTGTTGCTTGAGAAGGGTGTCATCACAACCGAGGAGCTCTCCAATGGACACGCTCTACGGCAAGCGCCGCCCCCGCCGGCGGCTGAAATATCGCCCGCGTTGCGCGCCCGCTTCCGTCCTGGTGATCGTGTCTTGACACGAAATGCGCATCCGAAGGGACACACCCGGCTCCCTCGCTACGCGCGCGCCAAGCGTGGTGTGATCCGGACCGTAAACGGGCCGTTTCTTTTGCCCGACGCAAACGCGCACGGAAGGGAACCAGACTGGCAGGCGTGCTACGCGGTCGAGTTCAGCGCAAACGAGCTGTGGGGTGCTGATGCGCCGGCCAACGACCGCGTCTGTGTAGATCTTTGGGAGGGTTACCTTGACCCGGAGGAGCAACCATGACAGAAGATCACGAGCACCATCACGACGGCCATGGCCATCACCCTGAGGCTCCGTCGGAGCTCGAGGCTCGCGTTCTGGCGCTCGAGTCGCTATTGATTGAGAAAGGCCTCCTGACGTCCCAGGACGTAGACCAGGTCATATCCGTATACGAACACGACATAGGCCCGATGATCGGCGCCCGCGTCGTGGCGCACGCGTGGGTCGACCCGGCTTACCGGTCGCGACTGCTGGACGACGCGTCGGCAGCCGTCAGGGAGCTCGGCTTGACCTACCCGACAAGCACTCAGCTGGTCGTGGTGGCAGACCGGCCCGAAGTCCACAACGTAATCGTGTGCACCCTCTGCTCGTGCTACCCGTGGGCCATGCTCGGGCTCCCGCCGACCTGGTACAAGTCGGCGCCCTACCGATCACGAATGGTGAGCGAACCCCGCGTGGTGCTCGAGGAGTTTGGGCTGCGGCTTCCCACCAGCACCGCGGTGAACGTCTGGGACTCGAGCTCAGACCTCCGCTACATGGTCCTCCCCGAGCGCCCGGAAGGGACTGAAGGTTGGTCAGAGGAACAGCTCGCCTCCATCGTTACCCGCGATTGCATGATTGGCGTTGCGCGACCTCAAATACCGGCTGGGAAGGCAGTGGGATGAGTGTCGATCGCCGCGTTGCGAACCTGGAGGGCGACACGGGCCTGCCACGCAAGAACGGCGAGCTGGTTTTTGACGCGCCATGGGAAGGCCGCGCCTTCGGTCTCGCTGTCGTGCTGAACGAGAAAGGCGCTTATACCTGGGATGATTTCCGCAGCCGACTCGTAGACCAGGTCCGGACCGGAGAACCGCACTACTACGAGAACTGGATCCGCGCCCTGGAATCGTTGCTCGCAGCTCAAGAAATCGTGTCGCCCGAAGAGGTCGAGTTGCGTGCTGCCGAATACCGGGCTCTCAAGCGCGATCCTGTCTTCTGAGTTCGATGGCCCGCTTAAAGTTTCGTGTCGTCGGGAAGCGGCGATGCCGTGGGGTTCGCCCTCCCCGCCTTCACTCGTTGTTTCCTACTCCCAAAGGCGGCAAACGAACTCGACCTTGGGGCTGCCGGCGCTGCGAATACTGGGAGGCTGTATAGGCGATTCGGCCGCTTCTCGCTGAGTCGTAAGTCCCAGTGACAGTGGGTCTCGGCGCCGCCTACGGTGTGCGACGGGGCGGATACCGACGGCGAATTGGGGTATCGGCCCGCAAGCCAGTAAAGGAAAGGGACCGATCTCTGTCCCTTCGCGATTCCGGCCGCCAACAGCTTGGAGAACCTGCGCGTGCTCATAGAGGTGGTCGGTCGCCGCGGGCGGCGACGTCGGCTCGTAGCAGCTTCCGTGGCCGGCGTCCTTCTCGTTGCTGGAGTCGTCGTATCAGGGGCCCCGGACCATCGTTTGGCGCGCGTGTTTGCCGGCCCGATTGTCTATCCAGAAGGCGACCAAGCCAGCCAGGATCCGAAGCCCATTCAACCGCCGATCGCGGTCGCAGCCGAAACTGTGCCTCTGCCAAAGGCTTTGCCAGAGCCCTGGAATGGTTTTGCCCGGGCGGCAACCTACGTGGAGTCAATGGAGCCGTCAAGCAACAAGGCATCGGTCAGCGCCGCGATCGTCATCACCTTCAGCCAGCCGATGGCGCCGGGCAGCGTCGAACGATCGTTTGCCATCCGACCTCATGTGGACGGCAGGCAGTCTTGGACTGACATCTTCACGTTTCAGTTCCAGCCATTTCGGCTTGCGCACGGCGCCTCTTACGAGGTGGAAGTGAGTGGGCGATCCGAACTCGGCGTGCCCCTCTCAGGTCAACGGGTGTGGAGTTTCAGCACGGTTGCCGGACCTCCACTGGTCCAAGTTCCAGGACCGAGTACGGTGAAGGTTCCGATTCTCACGTACCACTACATCCGCACAAACTTGGATTCGCGTGATCGACTCGGTTTCGCTCTGTCGGTAACGCCCGCCGACTTCGCCGCCCAGATGGACTGGCTGGCGAGCAACGGATTTCACCCCATCACGCCGGCAGACCTCTATGCCTATCTCAGCGGGGCGCGCGGCCTGCCGAGCCGGCCTGTGATCCTCAGCTTCGACGACGGCTACGCGGACTTTTACACCGCGGCGCTGCCCATTCTCCGCGCCCACGAGTACACGGCAGTCGCCTACATAGTCTCCGGGTTCATCGGCCGACCGGGTTACATGACCGCGGCCCAGATTATTGAGGCCGATCGCGCCGGGATCGAGATCGGCTCTCATACCGTCGATCACGCCAATTTGGCCAGGTCGGCTCCGGGAAGCATCCACTTGGAGCTGGTGGCATCCAAGCAGGCCCTTGAGCAGCTGCTCGGTCATCAGGTGCTTTCGTTCTGCTATCCGAGCGGCCAATTCAACGGGGGCGTGGTGGCGGCAGTGCGGGCGGCGGGATACCGAGATGCCACCACAACCGTTTTCGGCTACGTCCACTACCTGTCCGACCGCTACACCTGGAGCCGACTCCGCATCAGTGGCGGCGAGAGCATGAACCGCTTCGCCGCCGCCCTACTCGGCGCCTCTTAGATCGCCGCCAGAGCAGACTCAATGGGGTGAATGAGCAAAGAAAAGCCTCGCGGGGGTTGGTCCGCGAGGCCCGAAGAAAGAAGGGGATATCTAAGCGTGAATCATTCCGCGGTGTGTCAGCGCTCTGAACACGACGAGCAGGATGACCGCTCCAACGAAAGCCGAGAGGAGCCCTCCAACCGTGAAGGTCCCAGGGCTTACCGGGAGCCCGACGAGACCCGCAAGCCAGCCGCCCAGGAACGCTCCCAGGATGCCGACCACGATGTCCCACAAAAGGCCCATGCCTTTGCCGCTCAGCACCTTACTGGCTACGAAACCAGCGATCGCGCCGACGATGATCCAGATCAAAATTCCCATACGTCTTTAAACCTCTGAGGTCGCCTTGCGGCGGTGATTTGAACGGGGTGCGGTGACGACCTCGTCGTCGTCGGTGGTTTCATGTCTGCCCATGCCGGTCATCTCGTCGCCCATCCGGCGGGCAGCCGCTGCGAGCCGCTTCATCTGCTGGCGCTGCGATGCGGCATAGCCGCCGATCGCGGCACCTGCAACCAGGCCCAGCAACAACATGCCAACCAGCGGCCAGGGGCGTGATCGGGATTCTCCTGGCAAGTGCGGGATGTGCGGCAGCGACGCGTCGTTCCACCGGTTGCGCCAGGCCCTGAGGTCCATCATGACGACGCCGGTTTGGTGCCCTTTGGCGCGGTGACGATCCGGATAAGGACCACGATGCCCCAAGCGATAACCGCGTAGACGACGATCGCCACCAGTGAGGCTGTCTCAAAGGTGTTGGTCCTGTTGCCGGTGTCGCCGAAGATCCCTGTGAAGGGCTGGACGAAGACCCCGCTGACCTGGTAGATCGCGTGAACGAAGGCCGATTGCGAAGACGCCCCGAGCAACTTGCCCAGGAATCGGGCCGCGATCAGGACATCGACGATGCCGACGATGAATCCAACCACTGCCGTGGCGCGAAAGTTGTAGCTTCCTTCGGTCGCCAAGGTTTGATGAGCTGGCGCGGAAGCGGGATTGGAAACTGGAGCGGGAGCGGGAGCGGGAGCGGGAGCCGGAGCCGGTTGCTGAACTGCCATTTTTAGTTATCCACCTCTTTGCGATCACGATCCCTCAAAGGTCATAACAAAGTCAGCAACTTAACCCCGTGCGGTGGGCCTCAGACGACGCCGGAATAGCTCAGCTCGACCACAAGGCGTTGTGAGTAGAAGTGGTTCTGGTCGTCGAAATGGCCGGTGCAAGTGACAAGCGTGAGCCGGGGCGGCCCGTACGGCTCGGCCATGCCTGGAGGGGAAGTTCCGACGGGGACGCTCGTGGTCGAAACTACGGCGAAAAGGCGCTTGCTCGAGTCGGCCAGAACCACAACTACCTGGTCGCCAGGCCGGAGTGTGGCGAGCTTGCCGAAGATCATCGGCTGTCCCGGGTATCCGGCGTGGCCCTCGATCACCGCATCGCCCGGGGCTCCGGGGATCGGGCCGGCCTTGAACCAGCCGGCGTTCCACCCGTTCACGGGCAAGTCCATGACTCCGAAGCGGTTGACTCCGACCCCCTCCACCGCCCGGTGGACCCTCAGTGTGGGGATGAGCAGCTGCGCCGGAGGAGAGGTCGGCACGAGCGCCCTCGCGCTGACCAACGCCCCGGTGGTCGAAGCCCAACCTGAGAGCTTGCTCAAACCGGGAAGGGCGAGCCCGAACGAAGGCTGCTCCGCAGGCGATGCGGAGAAGCGCACGTTGGGCCCGATCGAATCGTCGGAGCTGTCGATTGGAATCCCGTCGCGCGGAGCGAACGCCAGGGCAGCCACCAGGAGGGCGCCAAGCACAACCTCACCCAACACCGCGTCCGTTCGGTGGGCGTGGCGCAGCCATGATGGCCACGTCCTCACCATCAGCCCCGGCCTCCGCTAAGCCTTGCGGCGGCGACGCCTTCGGCTGCTCAAGCCCATCGCGGTTGCGCCGAGGCCGGCACCGACGCCGATCACGAGCAGCCAGGGAAACTGTCCGATCAGCTCCGAGGGCACGCCGAGAGTGGCCGGCAATATGGTGTTGGCCGGCGCGGCGACGGATGCGGGTGGGGGATAGTTAGTGGTGAAGTTCCCGGTGCATCCGCCGGGCTGGATGATGCGGTTCGTGTCGAGCGTCACCCCGGCAGTTCGGGCCAAGGCCCTGCCGTTGAGCGTGGCTCCGGTCTGCATCTGGATGCCGATCTGGGCCATGATCGTGCCGACGAAGGTGGTCGAGGTGGCGATCGTCGCGGAGCTGCCGACGACCCAGAAGATGTCGCACGGCTGGGCGCCATTGATGAGTGAGACCCGCGCACCGGACGCTGTGATGAGCGTGCTGCCTGCCTTGAAGATGTACACGCCCCCGCCGCTGAGGGTGAGCGTCCCAGTCAGGGTGGGCGCGGTGCTCTGGTTGTAGACCCCTGGGCCGAGCGTCAGGCCGCCGAGGTTGACGCCGGAGTAATCGGTGGTGACCGGTTGTCCTGAGGCGTTGGTAAACGCGTTCCCCAGGTCAGTCTGGGCCTGGATGTACACGGCATCGGCGTTGTGTTGAGGCCCGGCGGTTCCGGGAGGGAATCCCGTGATGCCGGCTGCAGCCCCGATCGCGCCGGTGATCCAGCTCGGACCGGTGTTGGTCAGGCTCGTCCCCGTGCCCGCGAGCACAGCGAAATTGCCGGCCGTTCCCAGTCCTGGGTCAGTGGCTGCGAGCGCCGTCGCCGGCCAAGTAAGTACTAAAAGTGCTGCGAAGCCGAGCGAAATGAGGGAGCGGCGCATATTAATCACTCCTACATCGTATCGAGGGGGCGTAACAAAATCCGCAAGAGTCTCTCATAACGCGCTTGTGGCGTCCAGCTAGAGTTTGCTGTGGTTCGAGGCGCCTTGGTGGTGGTTGGAGTTGCCGTCGAGCTGTGCCACCCGTGCGTCCCAATAGCCAAGCCGCTGCCTGAACCTCTCGGCCTGAGCGACTACGACCGGTACGTTGGTCAGTTCGACCTCGCGGCGAGCCGTTTCGGACTGCGTATCCATCAGCTGCCGGATTCGGGCCAGCACCTTCTCCTCCATGGCTAGGATCTCGGCGTAGATCTGGCGCCAGTACATCGCTTGTTTGAGCGTCGACAGTTCGGGCGCGCCTTCGCCATCCATTGGCTGACTCCAGTCGCCGCCACGAACCGCGGCGTCGACATCGGGCCGCGCTTCAGTGGGCTGAACCTTCTTCATGACCCAACAAATACAGGGTCGAACATAAAAAGATCAGCAATATTCATGGGTGGCCTCTAGTGGCCAGCCTGAGGTAGTTCAGTTGCCGCGGAACAACAGCGAGTAGCCGCGGCCTGGCTTGTTGACCAGGTCGGCCGGGATCGCGAGGTCGACCAGGATCTTGCGGAGCCGGCGCACGTAGTTGCGGACCTCTTCTGGAAATAGAGCGGGATCTGCCCAGGCCTGACCCAGAATTTGCGAGGTGGTGAAGAACCGGTGGGGATGGTCGAGAAGGAACTGGAGAAGCTGGAACTCTCGCTTGGTCAGAGACACCTCGCGTCCCTGGTGCCGGACAACACGGCCGGCCGGATCAATCCACAGCCCCTGGAGCTCCCAGATCCTTCGGTACCAGAGGTCGAGGCGTTCCTGGTAGCCGTGCATCTGGGTCTCGATGATCTTGAGATCGGTGGCCGCGGCCTTCTGGGCTGGCGGCTGCAGAGCCGCAATGTCGCGCCGCACTCGAGCCAGGATCCCGCGCTTGAACTCCAGGAGATCGGCATAGATGCTAATCCAGTGGCGCGCGTCCTCCCAGCGCTTGGTCCCGAGATCCTCACCCTCCAACGCCACGGATGGGCGAGCTTCAATGGCCGGCCGGCCGGCCCCCTCGCGTGCTGTAGATGTCGGTTTCTTACGTTTCGCCAAGGACCTCTAAAGCATTTCATATATACGAAAAATGGGAACCACCAACACGACAAAAAGTCACCGAGTGGCAGGCAGGGACAGGCGGATCTGGGTGCCCGAGCCGGGCTGGCTCTCGATCTCGAGCGTGCCGCCGTGGGCGCTGACGATGTCGAGGGCAATCGCCAGGCCGAGGCCGGATCCGGTCGAATTCGTTCCCTTCACGAAGCGCTCGAAGACACGAGGCAGCAGCTCCGGCGGAATACCCTCGCCGGTGTCAGCCACTGTGATGACGACCCGGTCGCCGGAGGCGCTGACTCTGACCTGGATAGATCCGCCTGATGGGGTGTGACGGATCGCGTTGGACAGCAGGTTGCCGAGCACGCTTCGGATGCGGGCTGAGTCAACCTCGACTGGCGGGAGGTCGTCCTGGATGTCAGGGCTGAGCTTCAGACCGGCAGCTTCGGCCTGGGCTTTGAACGAATCCACCGCGTCGACGGCCAGCGCTCCCAGGTCGGTTGGCTCTTTGTGCAGGACCAGGTTCCCGGCATCGGTCAGGACCAGCGTTCGAAGATCCTCGACGAGCCGGTCGAGCGTCTGAGTCGCGTCGAGGATCGGCGCGAGGTGCGCAGCGTCGCCCGGATACAGCCCGTCTGCGATGGCTTCCGCCTGGCCGCGGATCACTGAGAGTGGAGTTCGCAGCTCGTGCGCCACGTCGGCCAGGAAGCTCCGGCGCCGCTCATCGCTCGTCTTCAAGCGCGCCGACATCGCGTTGAAGGCGCGCGCCACCGAGCGCAGCTCCGCCGGTCCTTGCTGGGGCACCTGCGCCGAGTAGTCGCCGGCTTCGATCCTGCTCGCCGCGTCGATGAGGTGGTCCATCGGACGGGTCATCCGCCGCATGCCGCCGGTGACGGCCGCACCGACGATGAGCACGAAAAGGACCGCGAGCACGATGACCGGCAGCAAGCCAAGCCGTCCGATGAACGCTCCGACGACTCCGCCCACAGCCGCCGCCACGACGAGCGCCGCCAGGAACAGACAGCCGATCCAGCGCACGAAAGGGGGTCGTCCTCGGCGGCCCCAGCGGCGCGGTGGAAACGGCTCACCTTCGGGCCACCAGGGGGGCCGGCTGCGGGGCGGGGGGCCCCAGCCGGACCTCATTTCTCCGGCGGCTCGGCAAACCGGTAGCCGACGCCGAACACGGTAAGCAGGTACCTCGGGGATCTCGGGTCTGGCTCGATCTTCTTCCTCAGGTTCTTGATGTGCGCGTCGATCGCTCGCTCGTACGACTCGAAAGCCACCCCACGCACGGCGTCCAGCAGCTGCGCACGGGTGAACACGCGGCCCGGCTGCCGCGCCATCGTGGACAGGAGCTGGAACTCGGTTTTCGTAAGGTCGACCCGGCGGCCGTCGAACCGCGCCTCCATGCGCGGCACGTCCAATTCGACGTCGGAGCCCACTCGGATGACCTCGGCGGGAAAGCGCAAACCCTCCGCCCGGCGCAGCACCGCCCGCACCCGGGCCACGAGCTCCTTGGGGCTGAACGGCTTTGTCAGGTAGTCGTCGGCGCCCAGCTCCAGACCGACCAGCTTGTCCGACTCTTCGGTCCGAGCCGTGAGCATGATGATCGGGACCTCGCCGTCTCGCCGCAGCGTGCGTGCGACATCCAGACCGTCGAGTCCCGGTAGGCCCAGGTCGAGGATCACAAGGTCAGGCCGGCCGGTCCGCGCCGATCGCAGCGCCGCCGGTCCATCCGACGCGACGAGCACGGTGAACCCACCGTGCTCGAGGTAGTCGCGGACGAGCTGGACGATCCGAGGCTCGTCATCGACGACAAGGATGGTCGCCACGGCGACCATCCTAGTTTCAAGCAACGGGCTAAACCGAACGCTGGTCAGGCGGCGGCGGCGGCGGTGTCGTTCCGGAGCCTGACGGCTGCTCACCGTGCGCACGCTTGTGCCATTCCTGCATCCGCTCGTCGATTCCGGGCGGAATTCCGTAGCCGTACCCGCCGCCCTTGTGGCCCCATCCGCCGCCCCAGTGCCGGCGTCCGAAGAACGCAAGCCTCAGCAGCCAGAACAGGCCGAACACGATGAACACAAACCAGAACAGCCCGAAGATCCCGAACCCGACGTGAGGTCCGTACCCGTAGTAGTACGCTGGCACCTCCGCCGTGCCCGCGGGCACGTGCGTCGCCAGGCCGTCCGACCATCCCACGTTGTAGGCGATCACTCCGACGATGGCCAGCAGGATCGTCGTCACCACCAGCGCTATCAAACCGAAACCGCGTCTCATGTGAAACACTCCTTGTGAATGAGATTGACGTGTTGCAGATCTCATCTTTCCGCCGACTTGTGAGCGCGGTGTGAAGAAGTCGGGAAGCGCTCGTGGAGACTGACCTGCCTCCCTAACGCGAACTCTTAGCTAGAAGCCGCCGATCTCCATCTCCACGAGCTCCGCGGTTCGCTGCCATATGGCGGCTTGAACCGCCTCGTCTGCGGCTGACTTCGGCGGGTCGATCCGTCGGGTGCCTTTGAAAAACCACCCGGTCGTGCCGGCATGGGCCGGCGAGATGGCAAGCTCGACGAGGTCCTGAGCAGGGCGATGTGCTGAACCTGAGGCAAGGCCAGCAAGGAATCGGATGGGCCGCGCCGCTTCGCGCATCAGCTCTGAGCGGACCAGTCCCGGGTGGAACGCGTTGGACATCACATCCCACCGCTTCGCCCGCCGCGCCAGCTCAAAAGTGAACATCAGGTCTAGGGCTTTCGTCGCTCCGAAAGTGTGTAGGGCGTCGAAGCGCTTCTTGGCGAACAGCCGCTCCATATCGATACGGGTGTTCGAGGGCGCCGCCACTGTGATCACGCGACCGCCACCGACGAGCCGGTCGCGCAGGAGGTTGGTGAGCAGGAACGGTCCGAAATAGTTGGTCGCGAGCATCAGCTCGAAGCCATCCGAGGTCTTGTTGTAGTCACGCAAGAAGACGGCCGCCACGTTCAGGAGCGCGTCGATGTGGCCGCCGGCGCGGTTGATCTCACGAGCGCCGGCGCGCACGGAGGACATCGAGGACAGGTCGACTGGCACGCTCGAGATGCGGTTGTCGTCGCCGCCAAGCCGGTCCACCAGCGCGTTCAAGCGATCAGAAGGACGAGACAGCACGATCACCCGCGCCCCGCGACGCGCGAGCACAGCGGCTGTTGCCGAACCGATCGCACCGGTGGCGCCGCTGACTACGACCGTTGGATGGAGCGCTACCAAATCAGCCGGATATTAAGGAATGCGGATATTCGTTTCGCAGCAGAACAGGCCCAGGTCTGGCGCCCAACGGAGGATGAACGGTCGCGTCGTGTTGCTCACTCGGAAGCAGATGTCGATCGGGCCGAAGGACGCGCCGTTGCTGAACTCGTGACGGTTCCACGTGTTGCAGCCAGCCGCGTCGGTGACCAGGCCGGAGGCGTGCCGGCTGGCGTCGATCAGCTGCAGGTCTTCCGGGGACGCGTGCGTCGAAGGGCTCGAGTTGCGGAACTTGACCTGCATCCTGACGAGATCGCCCTCGACTGTGACGTTCGAGATCCACACCGTGTAGCCCTGCACATCCGTGCAGGGCCCGGGTGAGCAGTTCTCGGGCGCAAGGTTGGTGTCGCTTGAGGCTCGCAAAGGGGTGTGCAGAGCCTGGTAGGCGGTCACGGCGACAACCGCCGCCACAATCAGGCCGATGGCGATAGCACCGACGGTGAGGAGACGCCGGATCATTGCTCGCGCATCCGGGTAACACGATAGGTGACCAACCCTGGATCGGTTCTAGGCTACTGGAACTCCAAGCGACCCGGCACCGGCGGCGCCGACTCTCTCATCGGTCAGGACCCTGCCGTCCTTGAGCCGGATCTGGCGCGACGCCTGCCCCGCGATATCCAGGTCGTGCGTGACGATCACGATGGTGACCCGATCCTCCTGGTTGAGACGCTTCAGCAGATCGACCAGCTGCTGTGCCGTCTCCGTGTCGACAGCGCCCGTCGGCTCATCGAGCAAGATGAGTGACGGGCTGTTGACCATCGACCGCGCGATCGCGACGCGCTGCGCCTGGCCGCCCGAGAGCTCGGTGGGACGGTGACGGACACGGTCGCTGAGGCCGACCCGCTCGATCAGTTCCACCGCCCGCGGCGCCCCGCGCTTCCTCCCGTCTTTCACGTAGCGCAGCGGCAGCATCACGTTCTCGAGCACGTTCAGCCCGGACAGGAGGTTGTATTCCTGGAAGACAAAACCGACGCGGCGGGCTCGCATCTGGGCCAGCTGTCGGTCGCCCAGCTTGCTGGTGTCGATATCGTCGATGAACAGGCTCCCGGACGTGGGGCGCAGTAGAAGGCCCATCAGGTCCAACATCGTGGTCTTGCCGCTCCCGGAGCGACCAACCACCGCGACAAACTCGCCCTTCTCGATGTCGAGCGTCACGTCGTCGAGCGCGTGAATGACCTCGGCGCCTCGCTTGTATTGCTTGGTGAGGTTTACAAGCCGGACGTTCGCCATCTACTCGTTTCTCAAGGCCGTGACCGGGTCAAGGCGCGCGGCGCGCCACGCGGGCAGCACGCCAGCGACCGCTCCGAGGACCGTGGCGAACCCGATCGCTAGGATCGTGAGGTTAGGAGTGACGAGGAACAGCGTCGACTGACCGGGTGGCGTCGTCGCGTTGGCGATGATCGTGATCAGAGCTCCCAGGCCGTAGCCCACTACGCCTCCGACGATGCCGATGAGCGTCGCCTCGACGAGAAACTCGCCCATGATGTTGAACGTCGTCGCCCCCACCGCTTTTTTGAGGCCGATCTCGCGCACGCGCTCGGCGACCGCCATGAACATCGTATTGACCACAGACAAGCCCCCGATGATCAGCGCGAGCAGTGCGGCGGCGGTGGTAATCGCAGTGAAGATCGCGCCGCCTGACTTGAAGCTGTTGACCAGCTGGCTGGGCCTGACGGCCTTCACGCCTGGAACCTGAGCGTTGATGCGGTCCGCGATCTTGTCCAGGTCGCTGAGCGACGTTCCCGGCTTGCCGTAGACATTGATCGCTTCGGTGATCTTGCTGACATCGATCTGGTCGCGGATGGCGACCGGGAGGCTGTCCTTCAGCAGTGTTTGCCCGTCCGCGACGTTGATGTAGGCGAATGTGTCCGGCGCTGTGCGCGTCGGGTTCAGGATGCCCACAACGGTGAACGCGTGGTTGACGAAGTCGGGTTTGGCGTCTGAGGGCTTGACGGGCAGGTCGATGGTGTCTCCGATCTTCTTTGCGAATTCCTTGTCGATGGTCGAGCCGAGGACTACCTGGCCGGTGGAACTGGCATCTAGCTGATGACCCTGCGCGAAAGTCGTCTTCAGGGCGGCCCAGTTGTTCTCCGCCGGATCCCCGGCCACGATCGTGTCGGGAATGCCGAAGCTCACCGCAGTGATCTGGCCGGGCTTGGCTGAGAATCCATAGCTGGCGAATGCGGCGGCGACGCCGTCAATCTGCTTGATTTCATCAATTTTCGAGATGGGTAAGAGCGAGGCGGATTGGCCGTCCGGTGGGCCGACCTGAATGTTGGATCCGAAGTAAGTGACACCGCCGTCAAGCAGGGCGTTGAAGTTCTCCGCCAGTGCGCCCATCGTGGTCAGCGCGAGGACGCCGATGACGATGCCCGAGATGGTCAGGAAGCTGCGGAGCTTGTGACGGGTGACGTTGCGGAGGACCTCCATGGACGCATGAGGATACCAGCGACCTGCTAAACGCCGGGTTAAGGATTGAGTGTCTGGGATCTGACACTCTAGGATTTCGCTCATGAGAGACCGCGGTGTCCAGCCTGTTCCTCCGCGGCTTTGTGCTCGGGTTCGCCGTGGCGGCGTCACCCGGCCCGATCTTTTTTCTCTGCCTTAGGCGGACTCTTCTCCGGGGCCGCCTGTACGGCCTGGTCTCTGGGTTGGGCGTCGCGACGGCTGACGGTTTCTACGGGGCCGTTGCCTCTTTCGGCATCGCCGCCGTGGCTACCGCGATCGCAAGCGGCCGGCGTCCACTGGCGGTGATCGGAGGGTTGGTGCTGATCGGGCTCGGAGCCAGGATCCTGCTCGAGCGACGGAGGGAGGTGGGTGAGGCGCCGGCAACCAAAGGCACCGGCTTCGCCTGGGCGTATCTCTCGACGCTCGGGCTCACGATCACCAACCCGGCCACCATCATCTCGTTCGCCGCACTGGCTGCGACTCTGGGGCTCGGTATGGGCGCCGGGCTCGTGAAGCCGCTCGTGCCGGTCGTCGGCGTCGTTCTGGGATCGGCGCTGTGGTGGTGCGTGCTGGCAGTGGCCGCATCGGTGCTCTGGGCGCGTATCACACCGGGAGTGGTGCGAGGCATGAGCACGTTCAGCGGCGTGGCGATCGTGATTCTTGGAATGCTGGCGATCTACTCTGCTTTTTCATGAGCGTGAACCAGCGGTCGCGTACTTACACCTGGGAAGACCCGATGGCACTACGTGACGCCGGCGCGGCCATGGGCGGGCTCGACTACCTGAAGGCGGTTTTCAACAGAAGCCTTCCGCCGCCTCCGATCGCGGCGACCATGGACTTCACCGGCGCGGAGGTCGAGCAGGGACGAGCCGTCTTCGTTGGACAGCCGGCGGAGTTCCTCTACAACCCGATCGGTGTGGTGCATGGAGGCTTTGCGATGACCATCCTGGATTCGGCGATGGGCTGCGCGGTCCACTCCACGCTCGCGGCCGGAGAGGGTTACACCAGCCTGGAAACGAGCGTGAACTTCGTCCGCCCGATCACTCTCGATACCGGGCGCGTGCGCTGTGAGGGAACGGTCATCCATCGCGGCGGCAGAGTCGCCACTGCGGAAGGCAGGCTGATCGCGGAGAGCACAGGCAAGCTTCTGGCGCACGGAACCACCACCTGCCTGGTCATGAAGCGATGACCAAAGGCCACCGCATTCTCACGGTTGACGTCTTCGCGGAGAAACCGCTGGCCGGGAACCAGCTCGCGGTGGTGCTGGACGCGGAGGATGTACCAGGCGACGTGATGCAGAGAATCGCCAAGGAGATGAACATCTCTGAGACCACATTCGTGATGCCGCCGGCCGATCCGGCCAACGCGGCTCGGATACGCATCTTCACCCCGGCCAGCGAGCTTCCGTTCGCCGGCCACCCGACGGTGGGCACTGCCTGGGTGCTGGCTACCGAAGGTCTTGTGCCGGGCGGATCCCTGGAGTTCGTCCTCGAAGAGGGCATCGGACCGGTGAGGGTCAGGGGTGTCAAGGGCCCAAGCGGCCTCACTTTCTGGATGACGCATCCGGAGCTCACCTTCGGGGCGGTGGAGCGCCGGCGCGCTCAAGCCGCGGCCGCGATCGGGCTCACCGAAGCCGATTTGCTGGCCGATGTTCCAGTCCAGGTCGCGAGCACCGGAAACCCGTTCCTGTTTATCGCGCTCCGCGACGCCCGCGCGGTCGACGAGGCGGCGCCCGACCTGGACCAGTTGAGCGATGTCTTGAAACTGACGCGTGCCTTTGGCGCGTTCATCTTCACGGCGGTCGGTGGCAACCGCCTTTACAGCCGGATGTTCTCGCTGGACATCCCGGAGGATCCTGCGACGGGTTCAGGCAGCGGCCCGCTGGGTGGTTTCGCCGTCAGGTACGGCCTCGTGCCCAGAGCCCCGAAAGTCGCGATCGTCAACGAACAGGGGACGAATATGGGCCGCCAAAGCTTCATCTACATCGAGCTGACGTACCAGGAGTCAGAGGACGTCCCCTCGCGCATCGAAGTCGGCGGGTCCGTGAGGCCGGTGATCGTCGGCACCCTGTCCTACTAGTGGTCGTCGACAGCTTCAAGTTCCTGCCCCGAAGCTTCCGCCCGCTCTACGAAGGCCGCGGGCCGTTCCCCGGCGAGAAGGAGCCGGTCTGGGCGCCGTTCGAGAAGCGCCTGGCCGAATCGAGCTTCGCGCTGCTCACCTCGGCGGGCATTTATCTGAAGCGCTCGCAGCCATCGTTCGACCTCGAGCACGAGCAGACGCACCCTGATTGGGGCGACCCGACATGGCGCGCGATCCCGGCTTCCGCGGCGGCCGCCGACATCGGCGTCGCCCACCTACATATAAATGACGAGGATCTTCTCGCCGACCCCGAGATCGCGTTGCCGATGCACCTGCTTGGCCAGCTTGCGAGCGAACGGATAATCGGCGCCCCGGCGGCGGAGCACATCGCCGTGATGGGGTTTCAGGACCGCCGCCTCACAGACTGGCAGCAGAAGACGGCGCCCGAGCTGGTCGCCCACCTGCGAGGTCAGGGCGCCGACGGTCTCATCCTCGCCCCCGCTTGACCAGATTGCTGCTCGAACGTGCCCGTGCTGGCACGATGGATCGAGGCGGCGGGAATCCCCACTGTGATAGTGACCATGATGCCGTCGGTGGCTGAGGAGCGTCGGGCGCCGCGCATCGTCGGCGTCGAGTTTCCTTTCGGCCATGCGTTCGGCATGCCGCTCGACCGCGCCATGCAGCGCCGCACGCTCGAGCTGGCGCTCCGCGTTCTGGCCGGGGCTTCAGGATTTGGCACCCGCGTCGACCTCGACGTCGAGTGGCCCGTTCCGGTCCGCGAGGCCTACCGAGCGTGGCAGCCGAAGGAGCCAAGCCCGATCGTCAGGAAGATGCTGGAGTCGCGGGGGACCTCTAGCCGGCCTTGATGCGCCGCGCGACGCGGTAGGCGAGGGCCATCACCGACAGCATCGGGTTGACACCCGATGCTGTGGGAAAACCGCTGGCGTCGGCCACATACAGCCCCGGCACGCCATGCACCTGTCGGAGACTTTGCGCCCTGGCACCGAATTCCGCCTGTTTGGCGCCCGCGGGATCGTTCAGATGGCGGGGACCCGCACGTTTGGCGCCCATGTACCGGT